>JAHBWO010000044.1 GCA_019636945.1 Nitrospira sp.
ACCCGCAGGTCGGGTCCAAGATGGCAATACTTGTGTCCAAGAAATCGGGAGCGGTACAGCGTGGTGATGCCGAGTCCGGCGGCTATCGCGTGAGTGACGGACAAGGGCTCGACGGGACCACCTATGTGATTTCGCACGACCGTTGTACGGAATGTGTCGGCCATTTCGCCGAGCCCCAATGTGCGTCCGCCTGTCCGATCGGGGACTGTTGCGTACCGGATCCGTTGGTTCCGGAAGCAACGGGCGTGTTGTTGGAACGGGCACGACGACTCCATCCTCAGAAGGAGATCCGACATGACATGGTATGGCCGGGGGTCCGAGGGTAAAAGGAGCAGAGGTGTAAAGTGTTTTGTGTGAGAACCGATAGAGCCCTGTCGAGCCCGCGAGACGGTCGGGGTGAGAGGTGTGGGCACAGCTTATCGTGCGAGGGGCGGCAGGCCCAATGGAGGAGGAGCTATGGCGGCAGCAGCACTTGAAACCGCGACGAAGGAATTGCAGCAGCAGATCGGGCTGACCACGGATGGGAACCAATTTCTCACCTTTAACTTAGGCGAGGAGCTCTATGGCGTGGATATTCTCCGCGTCCAGGAGATCAAGGGCTATACCGCCGTCACAAAGATTCCGAATACCCCCTCCCATATCAAGGGCGTGTTGAATTTGCGCGGGACCATTGTGCCGATCATCGAACTGCGAACGAAATTCAGTATGCCGACCATCGATTACACCGCCTTTACCGTGATCATCGTCGTCGTGGTGCGTGACAAGGTCATGGGGCTGGTGGTCGACGCCGTCTCGGACGTGTTGAACATCGATAAGAAGGATATCCAGCCACCGCCGCAGTTCGGGGCCAAGGTGGATGTGAGTTTCTTGAATGGGATCGGAAAATCAAACGACAAACTGGTGGCGCTCCTGGACATCGATCGCCTGTTACTGGACGACGAGATGCAGAATGACGCGAAAGCGGCGTAATCGGAAAGATAGAGGAGAGATCAGTATGGACGCTGAGCGATCACGGGACGAGGACGAGGCGGGTGTTGAAACATCTGATGATTCTGCGATGCGGCTTCGCATCCAGCACACTAATAAGGAGGGAGGACGACCCATGGACAATGTGAATGTTGAAGAGCTGGTTGCGAAACTGAAAGCGATCGATCAAACGCAGGCCGTCATCGAGTTCAATATGGACGGCACGGTCATCACCGCCAATGAGAATTTTCTGAAGACGCTGGGCTATACCCTCGACGAGATCAAGGGGCAGCACCATCGGATGTTCTGCGATCCCACCTATGTGAGTTCACCGGATTATACGGCCTTTTGGGCCAAGTTGAATCGGGGCGAGTATGACGCTGGCACCTACGAGCGTGTCGGCAAAGGGGGCAAGAACATCTGGATTCAGGCGGCCTACTATCCCCTCATGAATGGCAGCGGAAAGCCCTACAAGGTGGTCAAGTTCGCCTCCGACGTGACGGCCAAGCAAACGGAAATCATGCACATGCGGGACGAGCTAGAGGTTCGTGAGAACATCATGAACACGACTAGCATCGTGTCGGAAGCCAACCTCAAGGGCGACATCATGTCGGTCAACGAGAAGTTCCTCCAAGTGTCCAAATACCCGAAGAACGAATTGGTCGGCTTTGGCCACAATACGACACGTCACCCCGACATGCCGAAAGAAGTGTTCAAGCAGATGTGGGCGACCATCGGCCGTGGGCAGATCTTCCGTGGGGTCGTGAAGAATCGCGCGAAGGACGGAAATCCGTACTATGTCGATGCGGTGATTGCGCCGTTCGTCGACAAGAAGACCGGAAAGCCGCGTAAATATCTGGGGGTCCGATACGACATTACCGAACAGGAAATTCAACGCCAGAACATGCAGGGCATTATGGATGCCATCAATAAGTCCTATGCCACCATCGAGTTTAAGCTCGACGGCACGGTTATGACGGCGAATGAGAATTTTCTGAAGACGCTGGGTTACACCATGGACGAGGTCAAAGGCCAGCACCATCGGATGTTCTGTGATGGGGCCTATACGAGTTCTCCCGAGTATGCAGGTTTTTGGCAGAAACTCAACCGAGGGGAATTTGATTCCGGGGTCTATCGGCGCGTCGGGAAGGGTGGAAAGGAAGTATGGATTCAGGCTTCCTATAACCCGATTAAGGATGAGATGGGCAGGCCGTTCAAGGTGGTGAAGTTTGCCACCGACATCACGGCACAAAAACATGCGCAGGCTCAGCTGGAAGCCTGTATGGCCGAAGCACAACGATCGCTGGGCGCATTGGCGCAAGGCGACCTGACTGAGCTGATGAGCGGGGCCTACGAGGGTGAGCTCGACAAGATTAAGGTGAGTGTCAATGCGGCATTGAACAACTTGAGCAATACGATGTCCACGGTGCGCGACGCGGTGGAAGCCGTCACCGCCGGATCGGAACAGATCACGAAGGGCAATGAAGACCTGTCACAGCGGACCAGCGAACAGGCCTCGGCGCTCGAAGAGACCAGTGCGTCGATGGAGGAAATGACCTCGACGGTGAAACAGAACGCCGACAATGCCAAGCAGGCCAACCAGTTGGCCATTGCGGCTCGTGATACGGCCGACAAGGGAGGCGCGGTCACGAAGAAGGCCGTCGATGCGATGGGCGAGATCAACAAGAGCAGCAAGAAGATCGCCGACATCATCACGGTGATCGACGAGATCGCGTTCCAAACCAACCTCTTGGCCTTGAATGCCGCGGTCGAAGCGGCCAGAGCCGGGGAACACGGACGTGGATTTGCCGTGGTCGCGGCGGAGGTCCGCAACTTGGCCCAACGGTCGGCCACTGCGGCGAAAGAGATCAAGGGATTGATCAATGAATCCATCCAACGCGTGACCGACGGCAGCGACCTGGTGAACCAGTCCGGCAAGACGCTGGAGGAGATCGTCAGTTCCGTCAAGCGCGTCACGGATATCATCGCGGAGATCACCGCCGCGTCTCAGGAACAGGCGAGCGGGATCGACCAGGTCAACAAGGCCATCATGTCGATGGATGAGACGACGCAACAGAATGCGGCGCTCGTCGAGGAAACGACTTCTGCCGCGCAATCAATGAAGGACCAAGCCCAGGAGCTCATGCGGCAAGTGGAGGTCTTCAAGACGTCGCAGTCTGAAGGTCATCATGCCGCACGGGCTTCGGTGAGCCACGCAAGCCCCCGGCCGGCTCCAAAGCCGATGGCGAAACCGGCAGTCGGCAAGGTAGCGGCGAAAAAGCCGGCTGTCGGTAAGCCGGCGGAGCACAAGCAACCGGCGGGCGTGGCGGCGGGTAACGGCAAAGATCGCCATAGCTCATCAGGGGATGATTTCGAAGAATTCTAGAAGCGGAGAAGTGTCTTGCGTGAAGCGTGAAGCGGCCAAGTGAGTCGTTTCACGTTTCACGTTCAAGGTTTCAAGTTCTCGGACAGCCTGAGACTTGAAACGCTAAACCTGAAACGCCCTACCTGAAATTACCCGAACAGCTCATCGAGCGGTACCTGGAATTCCGGCAGCAGTGGAGTGGAGAGGGTCTCGTTCGCTTCTCGTGCAAGTTCTGTAGGTCGGATATACCCCTCATCGCTGAGTCGATAGATTTTGACGGTCTCCAGTTCGGGATCCACGATCCAGTATTCTCGTACGCCATAGCGTTCGTACAGCTTGCGCTTGATGATCTCGTCGGTCTTACGGGTGCCGGCGGAGAGGATCTCGATGACAAGATCCGGCGGCCCTTGAATATTCTTTTCCGTGATGATGGCCGACCGGGCAGCCGAAACGAAGAGCAGATCCGGTTCCACGATATCCTCTTCAGAGAGGACCACATCGTAGGGAGCAGCGAAGGCCTCGCCACTCTTTCTGGCTTTGAGGAAGTACGTCAGAGCGGTGAATAGACGACCCGAGACTCGTTGATGTTTGGTGTTCGGCGCTGGGGTCATGAAGTGGTCTCCGTCGATGATCTCATGGCGTTTCCCGTCCTTGGGAAAGAGCAGGAAGTCTTCGTAGTTGAATCGAACCCGGTGTGGAAGAGCCATAGTGTCCTCCGTTGAATTGATGGAGACGTTGGTACCCTAACGAAGAACCAGTCAGACCGTCAAGGGCGTCAAGTGCCCAAAGGCCGTGAAGCGAGTCGGCCAGTGGTTTTGTGTTTCAGGTTTCATGTCTCAGGTTTCACGTTCTCGGACAGTCTGCAACATGAAACGTTAACCCTGAAACTTGAAACCTAAACCGTGAGAGGTGGAAACTTCCATCGCGTATGCGCCGAATTCTGTCCTTGCAAATATGATATCATATGGCATATTTGCAAGGATGATAAAGCGTCATACAGAAACGGAGTTATTGCGGCTACTGGAACAGTTTCCCGCTGTCGCGATTTTAGGTCCGCGTCAGATCGGCAAGACCACTCTGGCTCAAGAGATTGCCGCCGGCACCACACCGCCTCCGGTGTACCTCGACCTTGAGAATCCTATCGACCTTGCGAAACTCGATGATCCTGGCCGGTATTTTCAAACCCACACCGAGCGCTTGATCATTCTTGACGAAATACAGCGCACACCGGGGCTGTTCCAGGTTTTGCGCGGCGTCATCGACCATCGCCGCCGAGCCGGGCAGCACACGGGACAATTTCTCATTCTGGGATCAGCCTCGCGTGATCTGTTGAAACAATCCTCGGAGTCTCTGGCCGGGCGCATTGCCTACAAGGAACTCACAGGCTTGGCCGTGTCCGAGATCACCAGCAACGATCAGGAGGCCCTCTGGCTGCGCGGTGGATTTCCGGATAGCTTTCTGGCCCGTGACGACAGGGCCAGTATGAGCTGGCGAATGAATTTTATCAGCACCTATCTGGAACGCGACGTGCCGCAGCTGGGGCCGCGCATCCCAGCCGCCGCTCTGCGGCGACTCTGGACCATGCTGGCTCATAGCCAAGGAGGGCAGGTCAACGTCGCTAAACTGGCGGGCGGGCTTGATGTGTCAGTCCATACGGCAAAGCGGTACATCGAATTGCTCGAGGAGCTTCTGCTGGTACGGACGCTGCGCCCCTGGGCCGGGAATGTGAAAAAGCGTCTGGTCAAAGCTCCCAAGGTGTATATCAGGGACAGCGGCATTGCCCACGCCCTATTACACCTCACGACACTCGATGATGTCTTGGGGCATCCCGTTGTGGGAGCCAGTTGGGAAGGGTTTGTGGTGGAGAATATCCTGTCGATCATGCCGGAAGGGGCGACAGCCTGGTTTTACCGGACATCGGCAGGCGCGGAGATCGATCTTGTCATCGAACAGGGAGCGCGTCGACGGATTGCGATTGAGATCAAGCGGTCGCTTGCGCCATCCGCGTCGAAAGGGTTCCATCTGGGCTGCGAGGATATCAACGCTACACACCGCGTCATCGTCTATCCTGGGGTGGAGCAATACCCGGCATCGAATCACGTGATTGTGATGCCGCTGGTGCACACGATGACTGAACTTCGGGAAATGCTCGGCTGATCTGCAGAGCAGTCGCGCGACGCGTACGTCAGAAATGAGGTTTCAAGTTTCATGTCTCATGTTTCAAGTTGTCGGATCATATGAAACGTCAAACCTGAAACCTGAAACGTGAAGTTTCTTACATTCCCCGTGAGACTCTCACTCATCATCATTTCAACCGAAAAAATCGCGGTGCTGTGAGGCTCGCTGCCTGCTCTCCGTTGTTGTTCTAAGGCTATTCGTGTTGCCAATAGGCCCTATGGACAACGGGCTCCAAAGAGCGTAGATCCTACCGCCATCGTATCGACCGCAACGGAGGCTGAGTGGGTAAGGCTGTACGTCTAGGCCTGTGTCAAACTCATCAATCACCTGGTCTCCTGTCCCTAGACAGAGTTTCTCTATTAATTCCCTCGGCGATGGGCTTGTCGCAACGGGAAGACCATGCCGCTCGAGGCGTGTGAGTTGTCATGAGAAGATGGTTTGGGGAGTCTCTTAAGTGGCTGATCACACCACACAAAGCGGGCCTATCAAGTCGCGCGCGCAAGACCAGTGCGAACCGGAGGAGAGCTCGCGCGAAGACGGGCGATCCGCTATGAACCCGCTCGAACAACGGCCACGTACCGAATCTCAATCAGTCATGCTCGAGGCCGGGACCGCCGTGGAATTGGCCATGGAGGGGATTTCCAAGCTTGACGAGACCGGGCACTATGTCTTTGTAAACCAGCAATATGCAGCGTTATTGGGCTATCGTCCGGACGAATTAGTCGGTCAATCCTGGGAGATCACGGTCCATCCGGATGACCGACCATCCGTTCTGACGGCATTCGCCAGGATGCTCGAGATCGGGAAAGCAGAGGCGGAACTTCGCGGGGTCAAAAGAGACGGAAGCGTCTTTTATAAACATGTGGTGCTGGTCAAGCAAGATGGAGCAGGGAAGAGAATTCCCGGCCATTTCTGTTTCGTATGGGATGTGACGGAGTCCAAGCGAATTGAAGCGCTTCACGATGCAGAAAAGCAGGCATTGGAGCTGGTGGCGAAGGGGGAATCCCTTGAGAGCGTACTCGAGTTTGTTTGCCGGGCCGTCGAGAGTCTTGCGTCTCCCATGCGCTGCTCCGTCATGCTGGTTGATGACAACGGGTTGCATTTGGTATTGGCGACAGCACCTAACCTCCCAGGTGACTATAATCAGGCGATCAAGAGGATTCCCATCGGACCGGCGATCGGGTCTTGCGGCAGTGCGGCCTACTATCGAAAACCTGCCATTGCGGCGGACATTGCGAGTGATCCCTTGTGGAAGGACTACGCCTCAGTGGCGCTGACCCATGGCCTGAAAGCCTGTTGGTCGCTGCCGATCTTGAGTGCTGCCGACGGGCTGCTTGGAACACTCGCCGTCCACCATGACAAGCCGCGAGCGCCGCAGCCGACCGATCTGAAGATCCTTGAGCGAGTCAGCCGGATAGCGGCTATTGCCATCGAACATGCTCACATGATGGAGGCAGTGAGGGAAGGCCAGGAGCGGTTTCAGGCCGCTGTTCAGGGAGCCAACGAGGGGATCTGGGATTGGAATCTCGTAACCAACGATGCCTATTTCTCGCCTCGGTGGAAAGCGATGCTTGGCTATGAAGACCATGAAATTTCTCATGCCTATCAAGAATGGGAATCTCGTTTGCACCGAGAAGATCGCGAGAGAGTGTTGTCCCACCTGTCCGACTACCTTGAGGGGAGAGCTGCACGCTATGAGGTCGAGTTCCGCCTGCGCAAGAAAGACGGAGTCTATTGCTGGATCAATGCCTGCGGGATCCTGATCCGTGACGCCGCCAACCGGCCCGTTCGTATGGCCGGATCTCATACGGATATTACCGAACGCAAACGAGAAGAAGCCCTTCAGGTTGCGGAGAAGCAGACGTTGGAGTTGGTTGCCAAGGGGACGCATCTCAACGAAGTGCTGACGTTCATGTGCCACGCAATTGAAGCGGTGACGGAGCCCATGCTCTGCTCGGTGATGCAGGTTTCTAAGGACTAGACTGCACTCCTATTCAGTGCAGGCCCCAGTTTGCCGGAGGAGTATACCTGCCTGCTTACGAACATTCCGATCGGTCCGGCTGCCGGCTCCTGTGGCACTGCCGCCTATCACGGAACTCCTATCATCGCGGAAGACATCACGGTTCATCCGCTCTGGGCGAGCTGTGCGCATGTTGCCCTGCGACATGGCTTGCGGGCCTGCTGGTCGCAGCCGATAAAAGGTTCGACCGGTAGGGTGCTCGGCACGTTGGCTGCCTATTATCGGGAGCCTCGGGTTGCACGACAGGCCGACCTCAGGCTGGTGGAGCGGGTGAGCTCTATTGCGGCACTCGCCATCGAGCATGCCTCCATGCTGGAGGCAATCAAGGAAAGCGAGGCGCGGTTCGATGCGTTTATGCGCCATAGTCCGGCGGTCACGTTCATCAAGGATAATGCTGGTTATTATGTGTATGTGAACCCGCAGTTCGAAACCTTGGCGAGCCTATCGAGGCAAGAGGCCGAAAGAAAGACCGTGTTTGACTTCCTGCCGGCGGAGATTGCAATCAGGCTCTCCCAGAACGATAAGACGGTCCTTGCATCGGGTCAGATGCTTGAGAGTGAAGAGTCTCTGCCGGATCCAGACGGCACTGTCAGGGATTGGCTCACGATCAAGTTTCCTCTCGATGTTGGGCAACGGCCGTTACTCGGAGGGATTGCGGTCGACATCACTGAGCGGAAGAGGCTCGAACGAGCGAATCAGGACCAAGCCCATCGCCTTCGTCTGGCGATGGACATTGCCAAACTGGCGACCTGGGATTGGAATATCCTGACCAACCAGGTGATCTGGTCGGAGAACTGTGAGGAGGTAAAGGGTCTACCTCACGGTTCATTCGACGGGACGTTTGAAGCCTACCAGCGACTCGTACATCCGGAGGATCTGCCGAGGCTGGTTGCGGAGATCGAAGGCGCACTCAGCGGTCGGGAACCCTACCGCACGGAACACCGGGTTGTGCCGCCGACAGGGGAGGTGCAGTGGGTCGAAGGGAACGGGGTGGTGTATCGAGACGAGGGGGGCCGGCCCATTCGGATGGTGGGCACGGTGAGGAACATTACCGAGCAGAAGCGTATGGAACGGGCCCTGCGGCTGAGCGAGGAGCGGTACGCGAGGGCCACGGCGGTGGGAAGGGTCGGAGTCTGGGAATTGGATGTACAGGCAAGCACCTATTATGGCGACAGAAATCTCAAAGCGATGTTCGGCTATCAGCCGGACGAGCTCTCAGCCGATCCGTTTGTCTGGCTGAATCTGGTGCATCCGGATGACCAATCCATTGCGATGGCCCACTGGCAGCGAATCGTGAGCCGCGAAGCCGACGAGTACAACTATGAATTGCGCATGATCAGGAAAGACGGGACGGTCGTCTGGACCGAGATCCGAGGCCATGCCGTTCGCACTGCTGACGGTCAGCTGACGCATCTGATCGGTGCCACTCATGATATCACTGATCGCAAGCAAGGCGAGATGAGTCTCCTGCGTACTCAGTTCGCGATGGACCAGGCAGTGGATGCAGTCTATTGGATCGATCCGCAGGCGAGAATCCTCTACACCAACGAGGCGGCCAGTGTTATGTTGGGCTATACCAAAGAGGAATTCTTGCGCATGACGGTCCACGATCTGAATCCTGACTTTACGGCAGAGGTCTGGCCTGGGTGGTGGAAGGAGGTCAGAGAGAAGAAGGTCGTGTCATTAGAGACGAACCACCTGACGAGAGATGGCCGGGTGGTTCCGATCGATATCCGGGTGGTGTTCCTCGCCTATGGGGGGCAAGAGTTTCACTGTGCCTTTGTCCGCGATATCACTGCGCAAAAACAAGTCGATCAAGCGCTGCGCGAAAGTCAGGAGCGATTTGAATTGGCCGTCAGCGTCACGTATGACGGGATATGGGACTGGAATATTCTGACAGGGGAACAGTATTGGTCTGACCATCACCTTGAACTGTTCGGGTTGAGACCTGGTGACCTCACTCCCACCTACGATCTGTGGCTTTCGCTGGTCCATCCGGATGATGCCGAATTGGTCCGTCAGGCCACCTGTCGTCATCTTGAGACTCGTGCACCGTATGATCTCGAAGTGCGGGTAAGAATGAAAGACGGCTCCTATCGCTGGTTCCGTGACCGGGGCCAGGCGGTGTGGGATGCATCCGGCCATCCGGTGCGCATGGTCGGTTCCATCGCTGATGTCACAACACGCAGACAGGCTGAAGAGGCCATCTGGAGAGCCAATGCGGAACTCGAACAGCGGGTCGTGGAGCGGACGAAGGAGTTGGCCACAGCCAATCGGGCGTTAGAGCTGGAGATCGTTGAACGGAAACGGGTAGAAGACCGACTGCAACGAACCCAGTATGCCGTGGATCATGCCGCCGACCAAATCTTCGTCATCGATTCGAAGGGATACTTTCTCGACGTGAATGAGTCAGCCTGCCGGCGACTGGGCTATACCAAGGAAGAGTTGCTCACGATGTCGGTGATGGACATCGATCCGGACTTTCCGCCTGAAGCCTGGGATGCCTGTTGGGCAGCCGTGACACGAGAGGGACAGCGTCGTATCGAGACGAGACATCGTAGTAAGTCCGGCGAGATCTATCCGGTTGAGGTAGTCGCGAATTATCTGTATCACGGGGGGCAGGAGCTTGATTGTGCCATTGTCCGCGATGTGACGGAGCGGAAGCGGATCGAGGACCGGCTGCAACGAACTCAGTATGCCGTCGATCACGCCGCCGACCAAATCTTCGTCATTGGATCGAACGGATACTTTCTCGATGTGAATGAATCAGCCTGCCGCCGATTGGGCTATGCGAAAGAGGAACTCTTGACGATGTCGGTGATGGATATCGACGCCGATTGTTCACAGGAGCTATGGATCAAGGTGTGGGCGGAGTTCATCGAGAAAAAAGGAATGCGGCTGGATCGGCAGCACCGGAGTAAGACGGGCGAGGTCTACCCGGTTGAGGTCTTGGCGAATTACATTGATCATCAGGGACAGGCGCTCTCCTACGCGATCGTGCGCGATGTGACGGAGCGTCGACAGGCGGAAGCGGCGATCCGCGAGAGCCAACTGCGATACAAGCTGGTGACGGAGGCGACATTCGATGCGATCGCACTGCACGACAACGGAGTGCTGCTGGAAGTCAATGCCGGGTTGGAGCAGATGTTCGGTTACGAATCAGGCGAACTGCTCGGACGCTCGATTCTCGAGCTCGTCGCCGATGAGTCTCGTGATCAGATTGTTCTGAATATGCAGAATGGTGTGGCCGGCCCCTACGAAGCGGTGGGACGACGCAAGGACGGGACCACGTTTCTGGGTGAACTTGTGGTCAGACCGTATCATTATTGCGGCAAGGAGGTGCGGTTGGTGGCCGGCCGCGACATTACCCTGCGGAAGCAGCTGGAACTGCAGCTGGCACGCCATGCCGAAGAGCTCGAGCGCCAGGTTGCGGAACGGACGTCCGAAATCGCGAAGCTTGAGGCACAACGGGCACAGACGGAAAAGCTGGCTGCAGTGGGTCAGATGGCTGCTGCGGTCGCTCACGAGATCAACAATCCGATTGCCGGTATCAGGAACGCCTTTACGCTTGTGAAACAGGCTGTGGATCCTGCTCATCCTCACTATGAATTTGTCGGGATGATTGATCGGGAAATCACACGTGTCGCATCCATCGTGCAGAATATGTATCAGTTGTACCGGAAAGAGCCGAGCAAGGCGGAGCCGGTCAATCTGTCGCTGCTCCTACGGGACCTGGAGTCCTTGTTTGCTAAGAGGCTATCCCAGCTCGGCCTGACGTTGGTTGTGACCCAAGCGCCGCTGCGGTCGAGGCTCCTGGTTCCACAGAGTGACCTGCTGCAAGTCTTGATGAATCTGATCCAGAATGGGATTGACTCGTCGTTTGAAGGAGGGACGATTACGTTGAACGTCCGTCAGGATGCGGACATTATACGGATCAGTGTGTCTGATGAAGGGAGCGGTATTCCACCGGACGTGTTGCCGCACATCTTTGATCCCTTCTTTACGACGAAGACTGAGAAGGGGCAGAAGGGGATGGGGTTGGGTCTCTCCGTGTCCCAGAGTCTCGTGATGGCGATGGGCGGAAGGATGGAAGTGCAGACTGAACAGGGCGCTGGATCGACCTTCTCGATCATCTTGCCGGAGCCTGCGGCGGGACGCCAGGCCTCCGGTCATCGGAACATCATTCAGGAGGTCCTGACACATGAAACATGAGTCCCCAAGAATTCTGCTTGCCGATGACGAAGATACGTTTCGACTGTCCACAGCCAAGCTCCTGGAGCAAGAGGGGTATCAATGCGACTGCGCACAGGACTCTGAGGAAGCGAGTCGGTTATTGACGAATCAACACGACGTGCTCCTCTCCGATATTCGGATGCCGGGTAATATGCAGTTCGAATTTCTCCACGATATCCGGATGCGGTTTCCCTCGCTCCCCATCGTGCTGGTAACCGGCTATCCCTCCGTGCAAACGGCCGTGGAAGCGCTCCGATTGTCGTTCACGGACTACTTGCTTAAGCCGGTCGACTGGGGGGAGTTACTTCGAGCCGTCAATCAGGCTGCGGGAAAGTCGCGTATTCTGCGGATGACGGATGTCGCGCGCGATGAGGCGGATCGAGTCGGGACTGCGCTGGACCATGTCCGGGAGATCCTATCGAGGCCGGGGACGATGGCCAATGAGCGGGACCTGGCCTGGTCGATCGAGGCATTTCTCAGTCAAAGTGTCGGACAGATGGCCACGCTGGCGACCGGCCTTCGGACGGTCATCGCGAATCCGTTGACCAGACAGACCGATGTCGCCGCGGACGTCTGTCGTGTTCTGGACTGTCCGAGACGCGTGGCCTATCGGGAAGCGTTGGAAGGCACGGTTGAGGTCCTGGAGAAGACCAAGTTTGCCTTTCGGTCCAAGGAGCTGGGTTTCTTACGGAGAAAGATCGAGGATTTGCTCAAGACGGATGGAATGGGCGGCGCTGAGTCGACGCCAAGGGAAGACGGGATCGGAGGATGAAGCGGACTCGGGGACTCCGGCACAGTGGTGCCTGCGTCCGGCTGCGCTTTCTGTTTTCAATTCCAGATCAGATCGCAGTTTGATACAGTCCAGATAAATTGGTCGAGCGAAAGGCTCGCACCGCCTAGCGGACAGGAATAAGACCTGTCAGTTGATGGCGCATTCCGAGGCTCTTGTGAAAGAGCGGAGGGGTGCGCCATTTGTGTTATGTGGGGGTTGCACGATCACGCGTGTCAGGCCGGACGCGACGTTCGTGCGTGCCTTCAAACAAGAAGGGAGCGCCAGTCGATGCCTTGGTTGCCGCTTGATCCGGTCCTGCTTCGCCTTGGACTCTATATCAAAATCGATCACGGGTGGATGGAGCATCCCTTCGTCCGCAATGTCTTTACGGTCTCCTCGCCGACGGAAATCGCGATCATTCGGAAGCACCGTCTCACCAAGCTCCTGTACGATCCGGAACTGTCCCATGCCGATGTCGTGGAAGCCATTACCAATCCGACCGGTCCTGTGCATGAGTTCGAAATCGATGCCGAGACGGCGCAGGATGCCGAAGCCGATGAAGCCTCGATCCTGAAGGAAAAGCACCGGCAGATTCAGAGTGCCCTCGACCATCGCAAGGCGATCGAGGAAAACTGCCGCTCCTATACGAATGCCGCGAACGAGGTCTCGGTCATGATGGCCATGGCCAATGCGGGACAGGCGGATATGTTGCACTCGGCTGAAAAAATCCTGTCGGCGATGACGGGTGTCGTTGGGCAGGGGGAGGTGGCCCTCAGCCTCGTCTGTGCGGAGAGCCGACCGGAGCCCGGACAGGAGTTGGCGATGCAGGGCATCAACGTCAGTGCGCTGGCCACGATGACGGCGAAGACACTGGGCATGAGTGCTGAGGAAATCGCACATGTCGGGATGGGAGGGCTGTTCCACAATATCGGAATGAGTCGCGTGCCCTTGGCTGTCCGTGTCAAAAGCGAGGAGGATCTTTCTCCGACTGAGGTGAAACTGCTTCGTATGTATCCGCAGCTCGGCAAGGAGATTCTTGAAGCGATTTCCGGTGTGCCTGAAGCTGTTGTTGAGATCGTCTATCAACACAGAGAATATCTCGACGGCACCGGGTTTCCCAAGCGTCTCATTAACGGCGACATTGCCAAGACGGCACGGTTGGTAGGGACGGTGGTCGAGTATAACCTCCTCTCCAGCGACCAACGTTCCGCCCGCTACATGGGACCGGCGCAGGCGTTATCGTATGTGTATACGAAACTCAAGAACAAGTTCGGTCCGGATGTGGTTGAACCGTTTATCGCCACGGTGACGGTATTCCCTCCTGGCTCCTTCGTCGAACTGAGCGACGGGAGTTTTGGACTGGTGTTGAAGAGTAATACGCAGGAACGATTGCGGCCTGTCGTCATGCTCTATGAGCGGCAGGCCTCACACGATAAGCCGGCTATCATCGATCTGGCGCGAGAACGTTCGATATCCATTGAAAAAGCTCTCGATCCGAAAGGGCTTCCGGAGCGGGTGAAAGGTGCACTCCTCACGACGAAGCTGCAAGGGTATGTGATCACAGGTAAATAGTGCTCTCGGCCTGTTCAGACAAGTCTTTACAAGATGATTCTCGCCTTTGCGTACCATCAGGCACTGAATCCATTTTGATTCTGAATCTATTTGGATTCTGAATCATTTTGGATTCACCATGGATAGGATGAGAATTTGGCTCATGCCTCGGTTGTGGCCCTTCGCAATGTGACGATCACGCAATGATCCTCTGTATTTATATGTGCAGTCGTTGAGTTTTCCCCAAGCCTTGTCAGCCCACAATCCGACTTCGTTCAACCCACCGCAGAAGATTCCACTCTCTACCGAAGTAAGGAACGGGAATTGCCTAACGAACTGTGGGTGTACTGCTCAGGCCGGTTCTTTTCCTTGTGAACGAGTCGGATGAGATATGCCACGGTAACCGGTGTCACGGCAGCCTTCCGGTGGCGGTCGGCCTGTCGAGCTCCGGATCGAAGCTCCATAGCGAGGTGACGCGCTTTTGCCGAATCGATCTCCGCGCATGACCCCATCGACAGGAACTCGGGACCACGCGCGTGTGTTACGTGTGTTACTGGTTGATGCCTCACCGTTCGTGTTGCAGGGGATACAGGAGATCCTGGCCAAGAACCCTCAGGTCCGTGTCGTCGGGACCGCACGGACCACGGACGATGCGTTGGTGGCCGTCCGGACCTCTCGTCCGACCGTTGTGGTCTCAGAGGTCCAGGTGGGACGCGCGAGTGGGATCGACCTGTGCCGTACCATTCGTGAATCTTATCCCCAGATCAGTGTCTTGTTCTTCACACACTGCGATGAGCAGCACCTCCTGCGGTCCGCCATTCTTGCCGGCGCGCAGGGGTATCTGTTGAAGAAGGCTTCGGCCGAGACGGTGGTCAGAGGGATTGAAATCGTGTCTGAAGGCCTGGCCATTATGGATCCCCAGTTGACGCCGCAGATCATAGCCTGGGTCAGAGAACAGGGTCAGGGTCGGCACGTCAGACGGCTGTACGACTGTTCAGCAGAGGAGATTCGAGTGCTGGCGCTCATGAGCGCCGGGAGGACCAACCAAGAGATTGCGCACCGGCTCAAGATCCCGCTGGGAAAGCTGAGTACTCGCCTCCGGGCTCTCTATAAGCGGTTGAACATTTCGAGGCGATCAGAGGTCGCGAAGTATTATGCGGAGTGGAGAAAGGAGAACCACCAGACTGGTGATGAGTTCTGAGAACGGGGCATCAGGGCTCTGTGTGGTCCTCCGCGGGGGAGCTCAAAGCGATGAGAACTGCAAGGCCGAGAAAGGTCTGAGTTGAAAGTAAAGGGGCGGGGGTCGTTGTGTGATCGTCAAGAACAATAGAGGCCGATAGCCACGCCATGAGCGGCTATTCTTCAGAGGGCCTATGAACGGTAGGAGTGGTGCTCAATGAGTCCGACCTACGTCCAGTGTCCTCTTTCCGGATTGCCGTGTGAGATGACTCTCGGCTCAACCGCATGAAGATGAGTTGGCGTATCACGAGCGATGTGGGATGCTGGGGAGCCAGATGACGCAGTTCGTGAGATCCGTCGTTGCATAGTGGGTAATGAATCGATGAAGCCGACGGATGAGTTCAGGAATGGCGAGTTCTTTGGAAAGAATAATGCCGGCGTGGATGCGTCCGGTTTCGTGCCATTGCTTGGCGAGCTGGAGAAAGTCTTTGTGGTTGAACGTGAGGATCGCTCGTCCGTGGCTTGTGGCAAAGGCCAATTGTGCTTCATCAGAACAACCCAAATTCCCAGCGTCTCGTGTCGTGATGCAGTCAATACCACGTGCGTGAAGCAACGAAGCCATGGTCAGGTGGATGTGTTCGTCCAGATAGACTTTCATGCCACAAGGCTCATGAGGAAAGACGGGGCTGTGGGATTACGGACGGGAATCAATTTCCGGGGCTGACAGATGCTCGGCGATGTCCTTATCGAGGACGGCACGATTGTCGTAGTAATAGGACAGTGCATCATAAATCGATGCGAGACTGAGGTGAGGGTAGTGCGTGAGTAGCTCTTCCGGAGTCTGCCCGTGATGCAATGCGTAGATCGCGATGGTTCGTACGGTGATGCGCGTCCCTTCAATACACGGGCTCCCACCACAAATGTTGGGATCGCTTGTGATGTGAGGGTGAACCACTGTAGGCATACCCTCAGTGTACTCCATGCGAATTTGCCTCCGCAAGCTTGAGTTGCAATTCTACGAGTACCACATCACGATCAAGGCCAGGAACAGCCGGTTTCACGATTTGTCTCACCCTTTAGGCGTAGAGAGGTGCAGCGTACGCTGGCTTGCCATGCAGACGAGGAGGACCAACCAAGAGATTGCGCACCGGCTCAAGATCCCGCTGGGAAAGCTGAGTACTCGCCTCCGGGCTCTCTATAAGCGGTTGAACATTTCGAAGCGATCAGGGGCCGCGAGGTATTATGCGGAGTGGAGAAAGGAGAACCACCAGACTGGTGATGAGTTCTGAGAACGGGGCATCAGGGCTCTGTGTGGTCCTCCACGGGGGAGCTCAAGGCGATGAGAACTGCAAGATACAGCAACGGCTGAACGGGCAGGGCCGTGATGGCTGTCGCTGAGGGTGCTAGCTTTGAGATGCGCGGTGTGGTAGTAAATGGGACTAACTATTCGGAAACGAAAGTAAGTCTTAGCAAAGGATAGTCCTTACCGTGGCGTGGCTCCCGCTTGATCCAGCTTTGCTGCGAGTCGGGCTCTATATCAAGATCGATCATTCCTGGATGGAGCATCCCTTCGTCCGCAATGTCTTTACGGTTTCCTCGCCCACTGAAATCGCCATTATCCGGAAGCATCGCCTGACCAAGCTCTTTTATGACCCCGCACTGTCCCATGCCGATGTCGTCGAGTCTCTGACTCAACCCTCGGCTCCGGTCCGCGCGTTCGAAGTCGACGCGGAAACCGAAAAGGATGCCGAGGCCGACGAGCAGTCGATTCTCAAGGAAAAACAGCGGCAGCTCCACACGGCGCTCGATCATCGCAAGGCGATCGACGACAATTCGCGCACCTATGCCAAGGCAACCACTGAGGTGTCGGTCGTCATGGCGATGGCCAATGCCGGACAGCCGACCACCATGCAAGCGGCGGCGAAGATCTTGGAGACGATGGGCAAGGTCACGGCCCAGGAGCCTGTCTTGTTGAGTCTCGTCTGTGCCGAGAGCCGGGCGGAACCTGGCCAGGAGTTAGCTATGCAGGCGATGAATGTGAGCGCCCTAGCCAAGCTCACGGCCAAGACCATGGGTCTCAGCCCTGAAGAAACCGAGCATGTCGGGATGGGGGGACTCTTTCATAACATCGGCATGAATCGAGTGCCCTTGGCAGTCCGCCTCAAGAGTGAGGAAGACCTTTCGCCCACGGAAGCCAAGCTGCTTCGGATGTATCCTCAACTGGGCAAGGAGATTTTGGAAGGCATGCCGGGTGTGGCTCCCGAGATCATTGAGATCGTCCATCAACATCGGGAATATCTTGACGGGACGGGGTATCCCAAGAAGCTCATCAACGGGGATATCACCAAGACCGCGCGATTGGTGGGGACGATCGTCGAGTACAATCTGCGGGTCAGTGATCGACGGTCTACGCGCTACCTCAGTCCAAGCCAAGCCTTGACCTATCTGTATACAAAACTACGGAATAAGTATGGTCCGGATGTCATCGATCCGTTCATTGCAACGGTCACCGTCTTTCCTCCCGGCTCATTTGTGGAATTGAGCGATGGGAGCTTCGGGTTGGTGATCAAGACCAATAGCCAGGAGCGTTTGCGCCCGGTCATCATGCTGTATGAACGGAATGCTTCGCACGATCAAGCGGCGATTATTGACTTGGCGCGGGAACGATCGATCTCGATCGAGAAGAGTTTGGATCCGAAGACCCTGCCTGAACGGGTCAAGGCTGCGTTGCTGCCCACGCAACTCAACGGGTATTTGATGACGGAGAAATAGTTCCCAACCAGCGGGTCAGTCGTAGGCGATCCGAATGTCGTTCACATAGCCTTCCAAGGTGTGCAGCTGGTGCGTGATGGTTGTGGCATCAGCCGATTTCGCCGCCTGCTCGATGGTGGCGGCGAGTTCAGTGATCCGGTCGAATCCGTAACTCCCCCCGACGCCTTTCATCCCATGGGCAACGTTTCGCACCGTCTCAAAGTCGTTTCCCGTCAGGGCCTCCCGCATGGTCATGATTTCTTTCTTTCGATTCGCCATGAACCGCGGCATCAACGGTTCGAAGGAGGCATCAATGTGAACGGTCTCCGGAGGCGTTGTCGCGGACTGTGTGTGCAGTGATGGGTCCGACATGCGGGGACTCCTTTCAGGCTGTACGACGTTTCAACCCGGGCGCTCGAAAACGGGCGAGCCTCGCCAGCAAGGGCTCTCGTTTGAACGGCTTCAACACATAATCGGATGCGCCGGCCATGATGGCTTTGCAGATGTGTGTTTGGTCGCCGTCGGCGGTCAGCATCACGACCGATACGCCGTTCCAGGTCGGCTTCTTGCGGATCTGGGCCAGGAGTTCCAGCCCATGCACGTGGGGGAGTCCCATATCCAGCAGCACGAGCGCGGGCGGTGGCAGCGCATCAATTTTAACCTGCGCCTGCTTGCCGTCGTTGGCATGGACCACCTCGTAGCCTTCTTCTTCCATGATCATTTTGAGAAGCAGCGCGGTATCTTCTTCGTCTTCAACGAGGAAGAGAATTGGTTTGTTCATGCTTGAATCTCTCCTTCACCGGTCAGGCGGCTTGGTCCTGGGCTAGGCCGGTATAGCCCTCGATGGCCTTCAGTAAATCTGGTTTCTTAATCGGTTTCGTCAGATGGGCCGTGTAGCCTGCCGCCAGACTCTTCTCCCGCTCTTCGGTCAGGGCCTGGGCGGTGAGGGCGATGATGGGTATCGGCCGCCGCCCTTTTGCCCGTTCCCATTCGCGGATCGTCGACGTGGCCTGGAGCCCGTCCATGATCGGCATCTGCACGTCCATGAGCACGATGTCATACGATGTGGTCTGAACCTTCTCGACGGCTTCTCTGCCGTTCACGGCCGTCTCCACGGTGTACGGCAGGCTTTTCAGGAAGAGGATGACGAGATCGCGATTGTCTTCCAAGTCGTCGACCAACAGGATGCGCAGTGGACGTAGACTCGTCTGAGTTTTGGACAGAGCCTGCCCGAGCGGGCGCGTTGATGGAGCAGACCGTCCCATCATGGCGTCTCTGGCCGTTACGAGTAAGCCCGACCGTGAAACCGGTTTGATGATCTGATGCGTGATGCCAAGCTCCTGCATACGGGCGCGGTCCGGCTGTTGCGTATCCGAGATGAGGAACAGAATAGGAAGGTCCTTCCCGGTCGGCATGGCCCGTACCGTCTTCGCCAGTTCGAGACCATCCATGTCCGTCATGCGGCGATCCACAATCATGAGCTGCACCGGCTGATTGTCGGTCTCGGCAGCCCGGAGATGAGCCATCGCAAGCGGGCCTGAATCGACGTCGCTGACCAGTGCGCCGGCTTCCGACAAGATTTCATGAATGACGAGGCGTGTTGGTTGGTGATCGTCCACAACGAGGATACGTGTTCCTTTCAGGGCAAGGAGATCAGGGCCCACCGGCCTGGTCTCAAGCGATACGGTGGGCAAGGGAACTGTGAAGAGAAAGTTCGACCCGATTCCAGGAGTACTGGTGACGGAGATGTCGCCCTCCATCAATTCCACAAGGCGTTTGCAGATGCTGAGCCCGAGCCCCGTGCCGCCGTATTTGCGGGTGGTGGAGCTGTCGGCTTGGGAGAAGCTGTCGAAAATGGATCCGAGCTTGTCGGCCGGGATGCCGATGCCGGTATCCGCGACGGAAAACCGGAACTGGCCGGATTCGTCCGCTTCCACTTGAACAAGAATGTGACCGGTTTCCGTGAATTTGATCGCGTTGCCCACCAGATTCACGAGGATCTGGCGGAGCCTGGTCGGATCTCCGGAGATTCTCTCCGGGAGACCCGGGCATACCCGTACGACGAAGTCGATTTGCTTCGCATGGGCGCGTAAGGCCATCATCTCGCCGACGTTCTCCATGAGATCGTGCAGGTCGATGGGGACCGCTTCCAGCTCCAAATGTCCCGATTCAATTTTCGACAGATCCAGGATGTCGTTGATCAAATCCAGTAAGTGATCGCTGGCTCGCCTGAGACGTTGCGTATAGTCCTGCTGCTCGAGGGTCAGGGATGTTTCGCCGAGCAGTTGTGCCATGCCGACGATCGAATTCATCGGCGTTCGGATTTCATGGCTCATCGAGGCCAAGAAGGAACTCTTGGCTTCGGTCGCTTGCCGCACTTCGTCGTTCGCCATTTCCAGCTCGAGGTTGATGCATTCCATTTGGATGGCGGTCTGCTCGAGCTGCGTCTCGATGGCTCGGCGTTCCGTGATGTCGCGGAGGATCCCGGTGAACGCGCGATGGCCGCTCAGGTGGATCTCGCTGACGGCCAAGTCGAGGGGGAACGTCGATCCATCTTTCCGCTTGCCGACGACTTCCCGCCCGATCCCGATGATTTTAGGATGCCCGCTTTTCTTGTAATTGTCGAGATAGCCGTCATGTTCGGATCGGTAGGGCTCCGGCATGAGTAGTTTGACGTTCTGTCCGATGGCCTCGGCTGCGGGATAGCCGAACATGCGTTCGGCCGCCGGGTTGAACGATTCGATGATGCCACGGTCATTAATCGTCACGATCCCGTCGACTGCGTTGGTGACGATCGCCTGCAGGCGCGCCTCCTGCTCGTGTCTCGCGATCTCAGCCTCTTTTTGCGCCGTCATGTCGGTCGCAAACTTGACGACTTTATGGACCTTCCCGTCGGCGCTGAGGATCGGCTGATAGGACGCTTGTATCCAGATCGGCTTCCCCGTTTTCGTCACTCGCTGGAATAGGCCCGTCTGGAACTCGCCTCCGCGGAGCTTCTGCCAAAAGTCTGCATAGTCGCTGTGCTCGACATAGGTGGGGTCGCAGATGATCCGGTGATGGTTGCCAATCAACTCTTCTTGGGCATACCCGGTCAATCTCAGGAAGCTCTCATTGGCACTCAGAATGGTCCCATCAGGATTGAGCTCGATAATGCCGTAGGTATGATCGATGGCCGTCAGCGTATGTTTGGCTTCTAACACATCCGTGAGGTTGGTTTCGATCTGTCCTGCCATCCGATTGAAGGTCTGTGCCAGCTGTCCGATCTCATCCTGTGTGTCCCAACTCGAGCGGGCCCGCAGATTGCCGGATCCCAGGGCGACCGTTACATCGAGAATGCTTCTGAGCCCGTCCGAGATTCGACGGGAGATGATCCACCCCAGGAGCAGCCCACAGGCGAATCCCCCGGCTGTAATCAGGAGGGTGTACTGGTTGAGGTTCGACACCAGCCTGGTGTTGTTGGTGTGCTCTTCTGCGGCCTGGTTCTTGTTCAGCTCAACGAGCCGTTGAATCGCCACGGTGAATGCCGCCAGCCTCACTGCCCCTTCATCTCGCTGGAGGTCAGCCGCGGCATCTTTACTGTAGAGCGTACTCAATTGGAGTACTTTCGCTCGTGTGGCTTGGACATTGTGCCACCGAGCCTCGATGTCCTCATAGAGCGCCTGTTCTTGCGGTGACGAGATATACGGCGCATAGCCGTCCAGCAGCGCCTGGAACGCCTTGTCTAACGCCGCAATCTCTTGCTCTTGTGTCACCATCATGGCCGTTCCATAGGTCAGGATATGCCAAGCGACTGCTGTCTGCATTTTGAAGCTGTTGGCGCGTAGATCGTCGAGGAGATGGATCGGAAGTATGTGGTCTTGGTAGAGGGTTTCGGTGCGCTCCTGAATCTGCGTGATGCTGCGAATGGAGAGGACACCCATCCCTATCAACAGGAGTTCCATGACGGCAAATGCAACGACAAGTTTGGTCAGGATGCTGTGATCGCGAAACCTCTTCATATGCTCCTCAGTCAAGCGAGTGAGATGTTCGTTCGACTATGATGACCAATCATTGGGGTACTCACCGATCTTCGTATACGTCCTACGCGGCTTGCTCGGTACGGGGCGTCGCATAGTCCGCGACCGCTCTGAGCAGAGCCTGTTTTTTAATCGGCTTGGTCAGGTGTGCCGTGCAGCCGGCATCCAAGCTCTTCTTTGCTTCTTCCTCCAGCGCATGGGCGGTCAGTGCAAGGATCGGAGTGGGAGCACGGTGCTCTGTCCGTTCCCATTGACGCATCGCACGGGTGGCCTGCAGTCCGTCCATGATCGGCATTTGCACATCCATGAGCACAAGGTCGTACGAGCCTGTTTGAAATTTCTCGAGGGCCATCCGGCCATTGTCTGCCATGTCCATAACATAGGCATCCTGCTTCAGGTAGTGCGCCACGATCGCGCGATTATCTTCGAGATCGTCGACGACCAAAATTCTGAGCGGTGGTGCTGAGGGTCTAGCAGGTGGCTCGGTTTCTCGTTGAACGTGACCATTTGATCGCGGAGTTACTGTCTCGCTGGCGCTTGGCAAACGGAGAGTGAATTCAAACGTCGAGCCGACCCCGACGGCGCTCGTCACGTTGAGTCGTCCCTCCATCATGGAGACTAATCGCTGGCAGATGGAGAGCCCTAGACCGGTGCCGCCGAACTTCCGCGTCGTGGTCGTATCCCCCTGCGTGAAGCGCTCAAAGATGAACGAGAGCTTGTCCGATGGAATGCCGATGCCGGTGTCCGAGACCGCAAATCGCATGCGGTCATCAGCGATCACCTCGACCGTCACCACGACCTGTCCCTGCTCCGTGAACTTGATGGCATTCCCGACAAGATTCATCAGCACTTGTCGCAGGCGTGTCGGATCGCCGATGACGGTGGAAGGGACATTGGGCTGTACGTGCATATCCAGCGTGAGCTGCTTGCTCTTGGCACTCACTGCCAGCAGATCGCGTACTGTAGCCATCAGCTCACGGGGGTTGAAGGGGATCTGTTCCAACTGCAGTTTGCCGGCTTCGATCTTAGAAAGGTCCAGAATGTCGCTGACCAAGCCCATAAGATGGTCGGCGGCTCGGCTGAAGCGTTGGACATAGTCCGCTTGGTCTTGGCTCAAGGAGGTCTCTTTGAGCAACTCGGCCATCCCGATGATGGCGTTCAACGGGGTGCGGATCTCATGAGACATGGAGGCCAGGAAGGCACTCTTCGCCTCGGTGGCTGCCAGGGCCTGATTATGCGCGACGCTGAGGGCCTGGTTCTGTTGCTCCATGGTTTGTGCTGCCTGTTCCAGCTCTCTGGCGATTGCGTTGCGCTCCGTGATATCGACATGGGTGCCGACCATACGCAAGGGTTCCCCGTTCGGCGTTCGAACGAGGATGGCTCGGGACAAGACGTCGACCCAATGGCCGTCCTTGTGACGCATCTGGAATTCGGTCCGAAACCCATTACTTCTTCCGCAGAGACAGTCATTGATGAGGGCCATGGTCCAGACGCGGCCGTCTTCATCTACCAGCCGTTCCCAGGTGACGAAGCTATTCTCGAGTTCCTGGTCCGCATATCCCAGCATTGCTTTCCATTGCGGCGAGAAGTACGTGACCTGGGTCTGGATATTCCAATCCCACAGGCCGTCCGAGGCGGCTTGCATGGCCAACGTGAAGCGCTCCTCCGACTCGCGTACCCGAGCCTCCATGGCTCGCTGCTCGGACACATCCTCATACATCCCGAGCACACCGATGACCTGGTTGGCTTGGTTCTTGAGCGGCACCTTCGAGGTCCGTACCCAGGTTGTGCGGCCGGAGGGAGTGGTTTGTGGTTCCTCAAAGGCGATCTTCGGGCGCTCAGTCTCGATGATGTTCGCGTCGTCGGCCTGATATCGCTCCGCCTCAGTCGCCCAGGCGAGATCGTGATCGGTTTTGCCCAGCAGTTCACCGGGATGGCTCTTCCCGGCATCCCTTGCAAAAAGCGGGTTGCAGCCGAGGAATCGCAATGACCGATCCTTCCAGAACACCCGCATGGGGACGTGGTCGATCACAGCTTGCAAAAGATCGCTTTTCAGGGCCAGCTGTTGGGTGCGTTCTTCGACTTGAGCCCGTATCTGGTTCGTGGTGCCGGTGATCAGCAGCAGCACGGCGCCCAGCAGGCCATCACCCAAGAGACCTCCGACCAGCAGGCTCCAGCTTTGCCAGCTGGGAAGGCCGGCGATGACTGCTGAGGATGGGATGATGGACAGCTGATACTGCCTCCCGCCGAACCGCAGGGTGCCCGTGAATGCCGGGGGGTGAACCGTCGATGGTGGCGTCCCGTAGATGAGCGTGCCCTGCTCGGCGTCCGCCAGACTGACCGCTAATTCGTTTCCCTCGGGGAGTAACATCCCAATGAATTTCTCTATGCGCAGAACGGTCAGGACGAATCCCGGGGCATTGGCGCCGGTTTGAATCCGTCGGATCAAGAGAAGCCCTTGTTGCGTCTCCTCCTCCTGGACCAGCGTCACAGGCTCGGTAGCAATGGAACCCTCGGCCTCCCGCGCCCGTAGGATGGCCGCATGACGGGCAGGGCTCGAGCCCAGATCAAAGCCGAGGGCTTTCCGGTTGCTGAGGAGCGGCTCGAGATAGGTGACCGGGTAGTAGCTGGGCCGGTCCAGGACAGGCACGATGGTACCTGTCTCATCACGCTGGGTGATCACAAACTCCGGAGTTGATTGCCGCTGGGATGCTTCAAACAGTGCCCGTCGGTGTGATGGAATCTCCGGTACCCACTCGATCGCTTGCAGCATGGGAAAACGATTCAACGCAGGTTTTGCGAGGGCTCTAAAGGCTTCACGGCTGACCGGTTCGCGCTGAGACATGGACAGAGCCATGTCCAGTTGAGTGAGAATGAACTCCTGTTCATCAAAATGATCCTGAATCGTCTTCGCCAGGCGGTCGGCTTGGAAGTGAAAGCCTTGCGCCGTCCTCGCCGACTCAATCTGCGTGAACCCGACGTAGGTCAGCATGACGAGTGCGAGCATCGTAGACATGATGGACGCGACCAAAATACGGCGCCCTTTCCACCGTGAGTCGTGAGTGCCGAAGAGCGCCAGCATGATCGGAAAGATCGATACCATACCCAATGTGTCGCCGAGTCCCCATGTCATCCACGCCATGCGCGTCTGGTCCGATGGAATGACTTGCAGCGTGGCCAGGCTGGCTACGGACAATGATGCACCGATTAGGCAGATGAACGGAGCGGCTAAGAGGTACCCGCCGATATGTTCGAGAGTCTCAAGACTCGTCTGAGGCCCAATGGCGCGGTGCAACACCACCCGTCCGATCCATGCTTGGAGCGCAGAGGCCGCGGCGATACAGAGGGCAGCCACGATGGCCGAAGTGTGTAGGGGGGTGGCGGTGACCGAGAAGTTGAGCGTGAGGGAACCCAGCACGATCCACGGCAGCGTCGAGCCTCCCCAGAGATAGGTCGCGGCGATGGCCAGGCCGGCAGGTGGAAAGATTCCGGAGGCATACCCTGGTGGGACGGCCAGCATGAGCCCGAGTTTGCCCAGGACGATATAGGCTGCGGCCAGCATCACACCGGAGCTGATGCTGAACGAGGGTGTCGTCTGTTCGTTCAAGGGAGGATCGTTCGGTTGATCCGCAACTCCTGCCAGCGGGGCTCGTGCTCCGGGCTCGTCGGATTGACTTTCTCGCGGCACATAATGGGGATTGGGAAGGCCCGGCATGGCACAGATTCCAATGGTTTGGGTGCTCGATGCGATGTGAACAAGAATTTCTCCTCTTGTCGGAGGATTTTCGGCCATTCTTGAGTCGATGCGGGGTCTAACATCGCGAAATTGCTTCGGTCACCTCCAGTCAGACGTTCTGTCAAGAATCGATAGCAACCGACCGATAAAGCCAAGACTTTGCAGGAGTGGGTAGGAACTTGGCATGTCGCATTGACCGAGTGGAGTAACAATGGACTACGGGATTACCTCCGACGAATTCAATCGCTTCCGCACACTGATCTATGACGAGAGCGGCATCTCACTTGGCGATCAAAAGCAAACGCTGCTGGCGTCTCGGCTGTCGAAGCGCTTACGAGATCTCGGGCTGACGACCTTCACGGAATATTACGAGCAGGTCACCGGTGATGCGACCAAGGAAGAGTTCACCCGGATGTTGGATCTGATTTCGACCAACAAGACCGACTTTTTCAGAGAACCAAAGCATTTCGACTATCTGCGCGAGCGGATCCTTCCTGAATTGGAGAAGGAGAAGCGCATTCGTATTTGGTCCTCCGCCTGTTCGACCGGCGAAGAACCCTACACGATCGCCATGACCCTCTATGAAGGGGTTTCCGATCCTCAACGGTGGGACTTTAAAATTCTGGCGTCTGATCTGTCGACCCGCGTATTGGCAAAAGCGGCGTCGGGTCTGTATGAGGCGGACCGCGTGCGCGATGTGCCGCCGGAGGTGGTCCGGCGGAATTTTCTCCGTGGGCGCGGCGAGAGTGAAGGGCTGTTGAAGGTCAAGCCGCATCTGGCCTCGATGATCCAGTTCCGGCGCCTGAATCTCATGGACGACCGATTTCCGATTAAGAGTCCGCTGGACCTCATTTTTTGCCGGAATGTCATGATCTATTTCGATCGCCCCACTCAGGAGCAGCTCGTCAACAAGTTCTATCGCTATCTGAAGCCTGGGGGGCATCTGTTCATCGGTCATTCCGAGAGCCTGCAGTGGGTCGAACATCCCTTCAAGGTGATGGGCCCCACCATCTATCGGAAGGAGAAATAAGAGTTTCACGTTTCAGGTTTCGCGTTTCATGTTGTCGAAACATGTGACATATGAAATGAGCTAGAGGACATGCGATGCCGACATTCGAACGATTCGAGGACATCGAGGCATGGCGGCATGCCAGAACTCTGTGTGGAGAAATCTATCGAGCTTCGGGCAGGGGACCTTTGGCGAAGGATTTCGCCCTTCGAGATCAGATGCGAAGGGCCAGCGCGTCGATCATGTCGAACATCGCCGAGGGGTTCGAGCGAAGCGGGAGCGGCGAATTCATTCAGTATCTGGCGATCGCCAAGGGGTCTTCCGGTGAGGTAAGAAGTCAGCTCTATATTGCTCTTGATCAGGGTTATTTGACGCAAGAAGTCTTTGTCAGACTTTCCGGGTTAGCCGGTGATACGGCAAGGATGGTCGCTGGACTCATGAATTATCTGCGTAAGTCAGGAATCAAGGGCACAAAGTACAAAACCTAGATTCCCAGGATCTACAACTAGAGACCTGAAACATGAAACCTGAAACCGACGCTCAACAATTCAAGCATATCCGACGGATGCGGGACAGCCGGTTTCCCCACGAGATTGCGGCGATCTTGCCCGGGGAGTTCTTCGTTAGCCCTACTCCCATGATCGTGTATACCGTGCTCGGGTCTTGTATCTCCGCCTGTATCCGGGATCCGATTACGGGTGTCGGTGGCATGAATCATTTCATGTTGCCCAAGCCAAAAGATGGTGGAAATGACTCCTGGGGTGAATCGACTCGATACGGTTCTTATGCAATGGAATCGTTGATCAATGAAATTTTAAAGCTGGGCGGCATGAAGAGTCGGCTGGAAGTGAAGCTGTTTGGCGCCGGGAAAATCTACGAGGGGAACATCGATGTCGGGGCTCGCAACGCCGAATGGGTGCTCAGCTTTCTTAAAACAGAGGGGCTCACGGCGGTAAAAACAGATTTGGGAGACGTCTGCCCCCGCAAAGTCTATTATTTTACGGACTCAGGCCGTGTTCTCCTGAAAAAGATCGAACGGTTGAAGAATCGGACGATTCTTGAGCGTGAGAACGAATATGCCACCAAGATCCAAACGGTCGAGAAGCCGGTGGAGGAAGACGTGACGCTGTTCTGAATGGGAGAGTTTCAGGTTTCAGGTGTCATGTTTCATGTTGTCCGACAACCAGAAACTTGAAACGAGAAACCTGAAACTCCAAACGTAGGGGTGTTCATGAAAAAAATTCGCGTCCTTAATGTGGATGATTCAGCCTTGATGCGCCAGGTGTTGGCGTCGTTGCTCGCGAAAGATCCGGAGATCGAGGTCATCGGTGCGGCGCCTGATCCCTATGTCGCACGGGAGAAGATCAAGGCGTTGAATCCTGATGTGATCACGCTGGATGTCGAAATGCCGAGAATGGACGGCATCACGTTCCTCGAAAAGCTCATGCGCGGGCACCCGATGCCGGTCGTGATGGTGAGCTCCCTCACCGAAGCCGGCTGTCAGACGACGCTCCGAGCCCTGGAGCTCGGTGCGGTCGACTTTATCACCAAGCCCAAAATCGACCTGCGCGAAGGCATGGATGAAGTGGCGCAGGATCTCATCGCGAAAATCAAGGCGGCCGCTCAGGCGCGTGTAAAACCGTTACTCGTGAGGCGTGAAGCGTCCGAATCCGAGACGAAATACGTTTCACGAGGGACGCTTCACGGTGCCTCATCCGCCATGATCAAAACGACCGATACGATCATCGCCATCGGTTCATCCACCGGGGGGACGGAAGCCGTCAAAGACGTGTTGGAACTCCTTCCTCCCAATACGCCGCCGGTGCTGATTACGCAGCACATGCCTGAGCGGTTTACAAAAACCTGGGCGGATCGGATGAACGGGCTCTGTCGGATCTCCGTGAAGGAGGCGGAAGACGGCGACAGTGTGTTGCCGGGCCATGCCCTGGTCGCTCCCGGCGGCTAT
>JAHBWO010000045.1 GCA_019636945.1 Nitrospira sp.
GCGAGCAGGATCAGATGAAAGAGAGTCTCAAGTCGAAAAAAGAGCAGATGAGGGGCGAGATAAAGGCCAAACGGGAACAGATGAGATCAGAGATGAAGGGGAAACGAGATGCGTTGAAGGCCGAGAGAAAGGAGATGAAGAAAGCGGCGAAGGCGAAGAGATCCAAGGCCAAGAAGCAGGCTGAGGAAGCCGTCGAATCATTGGAGCCAAGCGCGTACTAGACGAACAGGTTCAACGCAATTCTGTTACCACAGGGTCTCTCACAAGGCCTCCGGAAGTACAGCTTCTGGAGGCCTTGTTTTTCTTGTGGCCGAAGATCTCGAAATTGTTTTCTTGCGGTGACGTTGGACGACATCAGGACGCGTTACACCACTTGTTCGCAGGGTAAGACGAAGACGTGGAGTGGGAACATGAGGTCACCTGTGGATGCTTCTTGTCCGAGGCGGAACCGCTTGAACCCGTCGATGAGACGGTGGGCCGATTGGTCGGGAACCGCGACAAGAATCATCCGGTTCGTTGAGGGAGCGAGAAAGAACTGGCTGGTTAGTCCGGTCTCTCCTTTTCCTGTGACGTTGTGCAGCTCGCTGTACGAAGTGACCTCATATTCCTTCAAGATGGCATGTACCTGTTCAACGAGCGATTCACGAAACACGATGACCAACATTTCCATGCGCGACGCTCCCTTGTTCTGGTCGGTGCCGACTCTCGGTGTATTATCAATAGCGCCAAGAACAATTACAAGCTCAAGGGAGGATGCTCGCAACACGATGGCAAGCCTGGCGGACCTTCAGGCTGGAGGGTTGGCTCGACAAGTACAGCGGCGATAGGCTATAAATATCTGCTCAACAGCTTCGTGCAGGAATCAACCAGGAACAGGGCTATGCAAGAATATGCCGCGTATTACGGGACTGCCTGTCTCATCCTTTCCATGTATCTTCTCTTCAAGGGCGTGACTGCCGCGATACGACAGCGAAGCGAAGATCATTCCACGACGCTGGTGCCTGCCTATGTCTATGGAATCCTCGCGTCGGTAGCGCTCACCTATGCGTTGGGACTTCTGAGGATGAAGTTTCCCGGGTGGGAACTGCCTTGGTGGGGAAATCGGATTATTTTCCCGGGCACGACCATGCTCTTTCCCGGCATCATCTATCTTGTCGGTCGGCGGCCTCCGACACGCCGAATCGATCGTGTCGACGTTTGACCGAGTTCAACCTTCCTTTATAACCGATATAGCCGACAGGACACTCTGCATTACTTCGCGATGGTAATGCTCGGCACGCCGGCTCGCGGGACCTCTGTAACGGTCATCTGAAAGAGCTGTGACAAGAGCTTGAACGCTTCGCGGTTCCAGCGAGCCTGTGGGCCGATGGTATTCACCCCATAGTAGCTTCCATGCGATTTCATCACGAGGTCGAGTTCGGACGGAGCTGACGACGACACAATCAGGTCCATCGTGTTCACGGGATTTTCAGCGACCTCTGGCGTACGATTGTCCTTTTCGACATGGTATTCCCGCTCTTCCGCGATGGAAAGCCCGAGGAAATTCAGTATCGCATTGAAGCTACGCAACCGAAAGTCTCCTTTCAGGGGCCAGTCGCCGCCGTAATGCCCGGGGCGAATATCAAACGTCACATCGTGTGGGAGCCCTTGCTCATTCTCATGTTGCAAACGGGCCCGCTCGTCTCGAGAGAGGAGATTCGGGTCGTAATTCGTTATGAGAGTTCCGCCTTCAACTTGTTTGCGCAATGTGAATGTCTTGTCCTTGGCGTGATAAGAGACCTGGTATTCCTGTTCGAGCGCTTTGAAGCCTTCCGCGGTGACCGACTCTGCGGGAATCGTCCAACTTCGTTCGACGTTGATGGGTTCGGCATAGAGGCTATTGTGGTCTTGAATCGCTGAGAGATGGAGAACCACCCGCCTGAACGTCTCATAGCCGGTCTTGTCCGATGGGTTGTTCCGATAGGCGACTGCTCCATCGCCATGGCTCATTCGGACTTCCTTGGCCATGAGCCGAAGGAGGAGGTCGATATCGATCCCTTGCCGAAGAAGTAGGGTCAGTTTGGCCTCCTGGAATGGCGTCAGCAGGCGCTGGGTAAATTCTTCGCCCTCGATGGGGGCGATACTGATGGTCGGGTTCTCAGCCACACTCCCGCCGATGACGGGCAAGATCGTTCGGCTTGCATCACCGGTCAAAGCCGGCGTGGCACCGGCGGTAAATCGAAAATCGAACGTCGCCGCCACGTTGGAGACGCCGGTGAAGTGAATCGGTTGATGGTGCTGTGCTCTGGCAATATTGACGAGCAGCTGCTTGGATTGGGACTCGGTAATGGCGTCGTCGTAGGCGATGACGGCTCGAGTCAGGGTAACAGGAGAGAGGCATCCTGAGAGAAGAAGTCCGAAGAGCGTCAGGAGGATACCAAGTAGAGTCACTGTTCTGTTGTCCATCGAGGATGGCCGCTTAGTTAAACAGCGTCCAGGCGCAGATGCCAGTTCTACCACATCAATAGACAGAAGGGTAGCCGTTGGAGAAAGGCGAGCTATGCGACAACGGGATGCGACTTCCGTAGATCGACTCGCTGGACAGTCATCGCTATCGGAGTTCTGGGGTGAAGAGTCATCCCAGGCTCTGGGTGAATCGCCTGTTTATCGACGAGGTCGAGCCGGACCATCGATGCGATCGTTGCCAGAATCAACAGGCCTTCGAGTTCCGCGAACGATTCGCCCAGGCAGCGGCGTCCACCAGCGCCGAAGGGAATATAGGCATAGGCCGGACGGGTTCTGGTCGCTTCGTCAGAAAACCGCTCCGGATCAAATCGGGCGGGATCAGGAAACCAGCGTGGATTGCGGTGAAGATTCCAGGGGCTGATGAAAGCCCACGAACCGGGCGGCAGGATCGCTCCGGATGGAAGTCGATCTTCCCTGTCTGCCAGACGAGTGTGCAGGCTCCATGCGGGAGGATAGAGGCGAAGCGACTCGTCCCAGATCATCTTCAAGTAGGGAAGGCGAGGCAGGTCGGTCGCGTCGGGAGTTCGATCGCCGAGCACGTCTCCCAATTCACAGACCAATCGTTCCCAAACTAATTGATCCTGTGACAACAGGAACCACGTCCAGGTCAGGGCATTGGCGGTGGTTTCATGACCGGCGAGCAAGAATGTCATGAGCTCATCACGAATCTCTCTCTCGCTCAGTGGGTGACCACGGTCATCCTTCGCGGCCAGTAAGAGCGAGAGCACATCATCTCGGTGCTCAGCACTGCGTTGCCGATCACGAATCAATTGAATAAGGGTATCCTCAATTACGTTGAAGCCGCGGGTGAACCGGCGATGCCGGGGAATGGGAATCCAGAGCGGGATCAGACTGGCCAGGAGCGAATCATACTGAAGCTTGATGAGTCGCTGGCCTGCTGAAATGGAGTCACGAATCAGGCCGGTATCCGACTGCAGATCTTGTCCAAAGAGGAGACGCCAGATGACTGAGAGGGTGAGATAGGCCATGTCCTGTCCAATGTCGATCGTCATGCCATCGTGCCACTGGGCCACGCGGGCTCGTGCTGTATCAGTGATGAGTCTGCTGTAGGCCGTGACATGGCCTCCGTGAAAAAACGGGAGAAACAGCCGCCGTTGAGCGTGATGGGTGTCGCCTTCCGTGTGCAGAACGCCTTGTCCGAAGATCCGTGATTCGACTGGAGGAACCGGGCACTTCCGATAATTGTCTTGATTCGTCACCAAGACATGTTTCACGTCCGCCGGATGATTCAAGAGGTACATGGCGGCATCGGGCTGCCGCAGGAGCAGTTCAACGACCAGTCCCATGGGGAGTTTGACGACGTCGCCGTAGACTTGGCATTGCAATAGGAATCCGAGGGTATCCCGTCGAAGCTCAGCGAAGCAGCCCCACCAGCGAGAGACCGGTGGTCCGGGAAGGTGCGATGTTGGTGTGTGTTGGTCGGTCATGGGTGATGGCTCATACTCAATGGGACTACAGCATGGAGGAGAACGACTGTCAACGGGGGCTGTTGTGAAGCGCAGCTGGCTCTTGCCCTTCGTCACGAATCGTTATGAGCACCAGTAATGAGATGACCGCGCATGCACTGACATAGCATCCTGGCCCAAGGGGGCTTCCGCTCCGTTCAAAAACCATGGTCGCGACCAATGGGGCCGTTCCACCGAATAGTGCCGAAGCCATATTGTACGAAATGGAAAGCCCCGTATATCGGTGAGCAACCGGAAAGAGTAGCGCGACAATGGCAAAGAAGGGGCCCATGTAAGCGGCGACGAAGACGGTCACGGCCAATTGCGCTAGGGCCACCGACACCACATCTCCACTGCTAAACCAGGAGAAAAACGGGACTGTACCGAGCGCGATACCCAGCGCACCGGCAGCGAGCACCCGTCGTGGCCCGACTCGATCAGCCAACTTGCCCATGATCGGGATCAGCATCGCCATGACGGCCATGCAGACCGTGTTGATGGTTAAGGCCGTTGTCATCGGGAGATCGCTCACCTTCGTCACGTAGGTGGGGAGATAGACAAAAAAGATATAGAACCCCACGCCATGCAGCAACACCAACCCGATCACTTGGAGCAGCGGTGTCCGGTTCTGACATGCGAAGTCATGAATGGGCGTCGATGAGACGACGCCGCTCTGTTGGAGTTGTTCAAAGGCAGGCGATTCAGGAAGATGTCGGCGGAGATACCAACCGACCAGTGCGATGACGCTCCCTGCCAAGAATGGAATGCGCCAGCCCCAATCATGCAGCGTCTCCTGCGAGAAACTTGCGGTGGCCACGGCACCGATGCCGGACCCCGACAGGGCGCCGATTTGGGCACTGAATCCGGCCCAACTGCCGATATAGCCTCGTTGGTTCGGCGCGGCATGTTCGATTAGAAACGTGACTGATCCCGTAAATTCGCCGCCGACTGAGAAGCCTTGAATAAACCGTAAGACAGTCAGCGCAATCGGTGCAAGAAGCCCGATCTGTGCATAGGTTGGCAGGAGGCCGAGGAGGCAAGTGGGAATTGCCATGAGGATGATGGACCAGGAGAGCGCCGATCGGCGTCCTCGTGTATCTCCCCAATAGCCGAAGCAGAGTGCACCCAGCGGCCTTGCCAGAAAGCCGACGGCGAATACACTGAATGTGGCGATCAACGACAAGGACGGATCTGACGCCGGGAAAAACAGGACGGACAAGACGGGCGCGAAGTATCCAAAGAGCGCGAAGTCATACCATTCAAGCACATTGCCGATGGCACCGGCAAAGACTGTTCTGCGAAGAGCGCGAGGCCTGTCTGGTTCTATAGCGGTGCGGTCATCCATCACGGTACGGTCGAAAACCCACCATACCATGAACCCATGCGTCCCGTGCGAGAGTTGCCTTTTGCATCAAACGCTCGGTAGAGTCATTGCATGACAGGCCGTGTTCATGCTGGAACCTTGCTGTGCCGATGGTGCGTCGACACCGTCGGTCTCTTGATAATAACGGGTGTGGTGAGTGGCCTGTTGCTGTCCTGCAGCGCAGAGAACTCGACATCCACATCTCCGAACCAGACGGAGAGTATCGCTGGGGTGGATGCCGATGCAAATGGCGTGCGTGATGATGTCGATCGGTATGTCGATACGACCTATGCCGGTCAGGTCAACGCGGATCTCAACAAGGCGGTACGGCAGTACGCGAAGGCCGTGCAAGTATCACTGGTTGATGCGGACAGTCACACCCTGTCCCTGACTCATGCGACGGAACGATTTCGCGCGCTGGAATGTCTGATGGCGAGGCGACCTGATGAGTTCCATACGATTTTTGTCGACATTCGCGCGCAACTGTTAAACACGCCGAGCCGTTCGGAGGCCTATCTGAAAGCCGACGATCAGGTGAAGACCGCGAATATCACTTTGCTGCCGGCAGACCAATGGGTGACGGCATGTCAGTCATGAGTACCAACAGGTATCTTGTACTCTCGCTCAGCGTGCTCCTTGGAGTCGCTTGGCTTCCTGAGGCGGGCGCACAGGTGCCTGCTCAATCGGCTTGCCACAATGCGGCAGCCCCTCGTACGGCGATCTACTTTGTTAATGGAGTCACGACGACGCGCGATGAAGCGAGGTTGAACGGCGGGAAACTGGAGCTGGAGTTTCTGAGCAAGCTTCCGACAATGGCGCCGGCCGTCCAAGCGATGTGTCATCTGTTCTTTCTGAACATCAATCCGACATCCGGGGCCGTCAAAGATTTTCTCGAAGCAGGCCAACAACGGCTCGGGTTGACGTCGACGACCTTTTGGCAAGGGTTGGAAGGTGCGGGTCTTGCGACATCGGGGGTGATTGCACAGGTGTTGCAACGTTCGGTCAACAACGCGGATCAAATTGATCAGGAAACTATTCAGCGCCATGCCAGTGCCTATCGGGAGCAGATTGCTTCCCCATCCTGCCGTCGCGTGCTCATCGTTCCACACTCTCAAGGGAATCTCTACAGTAATGCCTCATATGACGAGGTGTATGGTCAGGTGCAGAAGCCGCCGTTGGGTGCCCTGAAGATTGTGGGGGTTGCCACACCGGCTGATGCGGTGCAAGGCAGCGGACTCTATCGCACGTCGAGCACTGATATCTTAATCAGCGGAATTCGCCTTATTCTGCCCGGTACGTTACCGGCCAACACGAATTGGGGGATCAGTCCTCTCCTCGTGTCTCCTGCCTATTCCGGTGGGCATAGTTTCATCGGGTACTTGACGGCGGAGCCAAGCCGGACACAAATTCTAATGGACATGGAGTCTTCGTTGATCGCGCTGGCTTCGGTCAACCCCTGCTGATTCTTCTGTGGGCTTGTACATCGCTCGCTCGGACTCAGTACTCAACACTCAGCACTGAGCACTCCGACCTCAGCATTCGGCCTCACTGTTCCTTGAGCAACGCGAATTGCTGTTTCAAGGTGGCAATCTTTACCAGGTAGCTTCGAAGGTCGTGGGCGCCACAGTGCTGGTGCGGCGTCAGGCGATAGTTATGTATGACGTAATTGCGGCCGGTTCCGGCGCCGCAGAGATGAATGACGGCGGCCAGCTCCTGTTTCTGTTCGAACGTGGCCCCTCGATCACCGACTAACCGAGTGACGTATCGGTCGAGCAGTGCGGAGGTCATCTCCATGGCATGTCCAGGAATGACTCGGCTATACAGACTGTTGAACCAACAGGAATTGAAATTGTTCCAGGGCCCATCTTCGACGACGACATGGTTATGGATACAATACCGTTTCGCTTCTTGAAACGTGCCGTCGGTGATCTGAAACATCCCGACGGCCGATGAGGCCGGTCGATACCAATCCAACGGATTCTGCGCGGTAAAGCGCCATTTCCAATAGGTTCGGGCGACGGGATTGCCGGAGCCTTCAGCTTGTGCGAGTGCTGCCAGCAGCTCGGGTGTGATGATGGTTGTCGAATGGACTTTGAACAGCGCTCCGTACTCCGCCCAGGTTTCACGGGGGCTCTTGTGAAAGGCCGGCTCCACTGGAAAGAACAGTTCCGTCGGCTTGTAGTAGGCGTGATAGATCCAGTTGATGGTGAGGGCCGCCGTGATCAGAATGGCCACCGTGCTCCATACTTGAATGGTCGGTGGAGCCTTTCGGATGGCACGCAGACATACGGTCAGTACAGACCAGCTTCCACGAGCGACGCGCATCAGGGGATGGGTCGAACGCTGAGAGCGGGATGGGATATGAGGAGCACCGTGACGACGCGACATGGTGTCGGGGTAACAATGACCAGATGAATTGGTTCTGTCAACGGGGGGCATCCGTGGGATTTCTTGAGGCAATGGCGGGAGGGATGGTGCCAATCAACAACCTTGCATTAGGGTTGCGAGAAGGCTCAAGATGGCCGCCCAAGTTGGGGGATATGCGGCAAGATTGTTGGAGGGGAATCTATGCAACGACTGGTTGCGCTCGCTGTTGGTCTCATCGTGGCGATGATCTCGCTACCGGTATTTTCCGAATCATTTACGGACAAGGCAAAAAACGACGGTACGGTTGAGGTCAGCGATGAGGACCCGGCCATGCAGAAAGCCATGGCGCGGGCACGTGCCGGACTGGAGGGCTTTCTGAAAAAGGCGGGGTCGCCGCCGTCCGATACCGGCCAATATTCCGTGAAGGTTCGCGTCAGCGAAGGGGAGAGTCTCGAGTACCTCTGGATTTCCGATCTGAAAGGCCAAGGTGATCTGTGGTCGGGGCGGATCGAAAATGTGCCGGTGGTTCGATCGCTGAAGAAGGGCCAGGCCTATTCGTTTGCGAAGACGGAGATCGTCGACTGGACGTATGTCGACAAAGGCAGGAAAAAAGTCATCGGAAACTTCACGACCTGTGCGCTCTTGACCAAAGAAGCACCCGAGGTGGCCCAAGACATTCAGAAGAAATATGGCCTGGAGTGCGATCGATGATCAGAATCATCCGGAATCTCGTGAAACGTCGTGCGTGAAGCGTATCGTGCTTCGGATGAACACGCTTCACGAACGACGAATACTGTCGCAGCGGCCTGTCGGTGGTTGTACTCGAAACACCCGGAATAAGGTTGGCCAGGATTTCGTCCTGCTGATTCTTCCGGAACTCGTGCCAAAACGTCTTGCCGGTGCTACTGTGGATCCACTGCTATCCGTGCATGGATCTCCATGGGGCCAGCGAGACTCTACCAACTGTTTCCCTCTCCGGATTGGGACGAGACGGATCTCGACACGTCGACGGATCCCTTTCACCCGGAGGGGCGATTCCAGACTGCCGCCAAGAAAAAAGCCATCCGTGATCATTTTGACGCCTGTGCTCCGCATCGACTGTCGTGGGAGCAGAAGGCCCGCGCTTACTATGAGGATCAGACTCGATATCTCAGGTTTCTCGTGCCTGAGGGATTACGAGTCTTGGAAATTGGGTCAGGGATCGGCAATCTCCTTGCCTCGTTGAAGCCATCGCGCGGGCTTGGCATCGACCTGAGTCCTGCCATGGTGAACGAGGCGACCCAACGTCATTCGACCTTGGAGTTTCGGGTCGGAGACGTTGAAACGCTGCAGCTCAACGAATGTTTCGATATCATCATTCTTGCGGACGTGGTCGGCCATCTCCTCGACGTCCAGACGGCGTTCAAGCGGCTGCGCCGTCTCTGTACTCCTCAAACAAGGGTGGTGGTGTCCTCCCATAACCATGTGTGGGAACCGCTCCTCAGGCTGTGTGAAAAGGTTGGGCTAAAGATGCCGCAGCGTGAGCACAGCTGGCTCTCGCCGGCGGATCTCACAAATCTGTTGTATCTCGCCGACTTTGATGTGGTGAAGGTGGAGCGACGATTGTTGCTGCCGCTGCGGATTCCACTCCTTGCGCCTTTATGCAACAGATTGCTGGCCTATCTTCCTGGGTTTCGTGGGCTCTGTCTCTCTCACTATGTGATTGCTCGCGCGAGGCTCCGGAGGCCGGAGCGGCCTTATTCAACGACGATCGTCATTCCCTGCCGAAACGAACAGGGCAACATCGACGCGACACTCCGGCGGATTCCACAGTTTGGAGGCCGCCAGGAGATCCTCTTTGTCGATGGGCATTCGACAGACGGGACGGCAGAGGAGATCAAACGTGTCATGGCATTTTACCCTGGGAGGAATATCAAACTTCTGACACAGGACGGGCAAGGGAAAAGTGATGCGGTTCGCAAGGGGTTTGCCCATGCGATGGGCGACATCCTCATGATCCTGGACGCAGACGCGACCATGCCGCCGGAAGCCCTCCCGAAATTCTATGAAGCCATCGCAAGTGGAAAAGGCGAGTTGATCATCGGCTGTCGGCTGATCTATCCCCAGGAGGGTCGGGCGATGCACCTGATGACGCTATTTGGAAACAAGGTGTTTGGGATGGCGTTCTCTTGGTTGCTCAATCAGCGGATCAAGGACACACTGTGTGGCACAAAGGTCTTATTCCGCCGAGACTATGAACGCCTAGCGGCTAGTCGGTCGTACTTCGGCGAGTTCGACCCCCTCGGAGATTTTGATTTATTGTTCGGTGCGTCGAAGCTCAATCTACAGATGGTGGAGATTCCCGTTCGGTATGAAGCGCGGACGTTCGGTAGTGCGACGATTCGACGGTTTGCACAAGGAAGGTTGTTGCTCAAGATGGCGGTCTACGGATTCTGTCGTCTCAAGGCTGTATGAGAACCCTCTCCGTTTGTAATGAGCTCGCCAAGAGGCTCAGCACGATCCTGTCGAGATAACGTCGAAGATTCCGCCTCGAGAATCGCTGCAACATGCTTGCAAGCCGGAAGAGGCCCCACTTATAATGTGCCCGCTATCTCAGTGGATCTGTTAACAATTTGGAGGAGTCGGAGCGATCATGAACGAACGAACATTGGCCATTATCAAGCCGGATGCCGTCAAGAAGAATGCCATCGGAGATATCATTCACCGATACGAACAGGCAGGACTGAAGGCGATTGCTATCAAGATGATTCACATGTCTCAGTCTGTCGCGGAAGGGTTTTACGCGGTGCACAAGGCGCGTCCGTTTTTCGGGAGTCTGTGTGCCTTCATGTCGTCCGGTCCGGCTGTGGTGATCGTGCTGCAGGGTGAGAATGCGATCAAGAAGAATCGGGAGTTAATGGGCGCAACGGATCCGGCGAAGGCCGATGCAGGCACCATCCGCAAAGCTCATGGAGCGAATATTGAGTTTAATGCCGTCCATGGATCAGACTCACCGGAAACCGCTCAGTTTGAGGTCGGATATTTCTTCCCCGGCATGGAGATCTTTGGATAGCACGCGTGAGAAACGGGTCGGCGATGGTGCCCGGCCCGTTTCTTGACAATACCAACCGCTCCCACTACCATCCTGAAAAATTGATCTGGTCAGGGTTGAGGCTGAGTGATTCGTTGCCGGTCCTTCCCTGAACCTTTAGACTCGCATAGTGGATCTCAAGAACGGAGCCGACATGATTCCATCCGATTTACGGTATCACCAAGAGCATGAGTGGGTTCGAGTCGAGGGCAAACAGGCGACGGTGGGAATCAGCCACTTCGCGCAGGATGCGTTGGGCGACATCGTCTTTCTAGACCTTCCCAAGGTCGGGGCGACCGTGAAGGTTGGGCAGCAGATCGGGGAAGTCGAGTCGACCAAAACTACGTCAACGATCTACACGCCGGTCAGCGGGACGGTCACCAAGATCAACACGGATCTGAAAGATCGTCCTGAGGTGGTGAATTCAGATCCCTATGGCAAGGGATGGATGGCGGTCATTGAGCTGAGCAGTCCCGGAGACGTTGATCAACTAATGACGGCCGCTCAATACGAAGCCTTTCTCGCCAGTCAGAAGCATTGACAATTGTGTCCGTTGGATCGGCCAACCATTGTGTGATTGAATCATTGGTACCCATTAGCAATGTCTCAATCAACGATGAATATCTGATCCGATGACCTCCTCACTCCACATCGCGATTCTTGGAGCCGGCCCAGGCGGCTATGTCGCAGCGATCCGTGCGGCTCAACTCGGCGCACGGGTCACAGTCATCGAGCGAGAGAAGCTCGGCGGAGTCTGCCTCAACTGGGGGTGTATTCCGAGCAAAGCGCTGCTCTCCGTCGTAGAGCTTGGGGACAAGCTCAAGAAGGCGGAGGATCTGGGGCTGATACTCCAGGCACCGGCGACGTATGATCTTGTTCGCATGGTGGCCCGAAAAGAGAAGGTGGTCGCTTCACTTGTCAAAGGGATTGCGACACTGTTCAAAGGCTGGGGGATCGAACAGGTTACCGGGCAAGGGGCCGTCAAGGATGCACGCACCATTGCCGTGACATTACCGGATGGAGCGCAGCGTGAGATTCATGCTGACGCACTGGTCATCGCCACTGGATCCTCCTGGCCGAACCTTCCCCAATTTCCCATCGATGGTCGGCAGATCGTGACCAGCCAGCAGATGCTTGACCTGACACAGGTTCCGGCTACCCTTGCCATTTTGGGTGGTGGAGTGGAGGGATGCGAGTTCGCCGCGTTGTACAGCGGTCTTGGGACACAGGTCACCATCCTTGAACTCATGCCACGGCTCCTTCCATTGGAGGATGAGGAGATTTCCGCCACTATGGAGCGTGAGTTGAAGAAGCGGGGCGTGACCGTGATAACCGGCACGACGGTGGAGAAATGCGAGCGATCACCTGAGTCGTTGGTCATGTCGTTGAAAGACGGGAGCATGATCGCGACCGAGAAACTCTTGGTCTCCGTGGGGCGAGGATTCAATTCGCGAGGGATCGGATTGGAACAGGTCGGTGTTGCGCTTGGGCATCGTGGCGATGTGCTGGTTGATGAGCACCTGCGCACGAACGTTCCCGGTATCTATGCGATTGGCGATGTGACAGGTAAGGCGATGTTGGCCCATGTCGCATCGACGCAGGGACAGGTAGCGGTTGAGAATATTTTAGGACATCAACGGACGATCGATTATGCCGTGATCCCTGCCGGCATCTTCACCCTACCCGAGATCGGACGGGTGGGATTGACCGAGTTGCAGGCTAGAGCTCGAGCGGAGCGGAACGGCAAAGATCCGAACCAGGCAGTGAAGGTCGGACGATTTCGCTATGGGGCGTTGGGGAAGGCTCAAGCCACAGGAGAGACGACCGGATTCTACAAAGTCATTGCTGATGCCGAGACCAGTCGGATCCTGGGTATGCATATTCTCGGGGCCCATGCGGCGGATCTCATTCATGAACCGGCGTTGGCGATGCAGATGGGGGCAACGGCCAGCCAAGTTGCTCGTCTCATCCACGCCCATCCAACGCTCGCCGAAGGTGTGATGGAATCAATGGAAGATCTTGATGGAGCGGCCATTCACCAATTGAGAAAGACGGGGAAGGGATGATCAAGTCTCTCCTTGTCAAATTGGGAATGTTGGCCGTCACGGTTGGAATTGTCTTGTGGATGGGATGGATGCGTCATGTGGCTGTCGAGTCGTCTGATGCTTTCACGCAGGAGCAGACTGCGAGGGGTGTGAACGGTTCCGGTCAACATGCGCTTGACCAGAGTCGTGTGGTATCGGTTAAGGTAGGCAGGTTGCACAATGGAGCCTTGCTGGATTTGAATCGAGCTACTGCAGATGAACTGGAAGCTCTGCCGGGTATTGGTGCTGTGCTGGCGCAACGGGTGGTTGCGTTTCGAGAGTCGGCAGGACGGTTTCGTACGGTTGATGATCTGCGTGGCGTCAAAGGGATCGGCGCCAAAAAATTTGATCGCCTCAAGTCATTGATCACAGTCTCCACCAGCGAGACGCAACGAGAGACGGAGCGACGTGCGTCATGAAGGATGTCACCCAACAACTTGACCTCATTCTCCGTGGTGCGGTGGAGGTCATTCAGCAGACTGAGCTCGAAGCCAAACTGAAGCGTTCGCTTTCTGAAAAGCGCCCATTACGCATTAAGGCGGGATTCGATCCGACGGCACCGGATCTTCATCTTGGGCACACGGTCCTGATCCATAAGCTGAAACACTTTCAAGATCTTGGGCACACCGTGATTTTCCTAATCGGTGATTTCACAGGGATGATCGGTGATCCAACCGGTGTCTCCGAGACGCGTCGGGCGCTGACCAAGGAACAAGTCCAGGAGAATGCCAAGACGTACCAGCGTCAGATCTTCAAGATTCTTGATCCGGAGAAAACCACCATCGACTTCAATAGTCGATGGATGGGACCCATGACGGCTGATGGCTTAATCCAACTGGCCGCGCATTACCGAGTCGCCAGAATGATGGAACGCGATGATTTTCACAAGCGGTACCATGAGCAGAAACCTATCAGTGTCCACGAATTTCTCTATCCGCTTGTGCAGGGATATGACTCCGTCGCATTGAAGGCGGATGTGGAGTTGGGGGGGACGGATCAAAAGTTCAACCTCTTAGTCGGGCGTGAGTTGCAGCGAGATTATGGTCAGGAATCACAAGTGGTGATTACGATGCCGTTGCTCGAAGGCACGGACGGCGTGAAGAAGATGAGCAAGAGTGTCGGAAACTATATTGCCCTAGAAGACAAGCCGGGGGAGATGTTCGGTAAGGTCATGTCGATCAGTGATCAGCTGATGTACCGGTACTATGAGCTGCTGACGACGGAAGATCTCGGTCAGGCCAGGTCACTGCATCCGATGGAAGCCAAACAGACCCTCGCTGAGCTGATTGTGGTGCAGTACCACGGAGCTGAGGCAGGGAAGCAGGCTAGAGCGGAGTTTGCACAGAAGTTCCAGAAGCAAGAATTTCCCGATGAGCCGGATGTGCGTGTGCAGCTGACGAACAATGATTTGCGAGATGGAAGGGCCATTGGGTTGGTTGATCTTGTGGCCAAAACAGGTCTGGTTTCCAGCAAGAGCGAAGCGCGTCGGCTCATCATTCAAGGTGGTGTCGAGATCGACGGACAGAAACAGAGCGATGCCAATACCACGCTGGAGGTTGTCCAGGGCAAGCAATATCGCATGAAAATTGGAAGAAGAAAGTTTGCGATATTTGAATTAAAAGCCTAACGCTGTTCCTACATCCGCTCTACGAATCCTCCCTCCCTGTTTTCAAGTCTTACACTGACTGCCCCAGTACATTCTCAATAATCCACTCTTCTTGGATCAATTCAGCTGCCGGTCCACGTGGTTGTGCTGACCCACGCCGTACTCCTGTGACTGGAGTTGCATAGATACCCCCGCCTTTACAGGCGGGGTTCTCTCAGAATTCAAGCTGCGCTTGTCCCGCGTCTTCCTTCCCTTGTCGCGCCACATAGCGCCTGATAATCTCTTCCGTAATCCCGACCGTGGACACAAAGTAGCCGGTTGACCAGATTCCACCGCGATCCCAGTACACCTTATCCAGAAACCGAAACTTCTCCCGCAGCCTCCGGCTCGTGTTCTTCTTGATCGTCTCCACGGCAAAACTCACGCTGTACTTCGGTGGGATCACCATGTGCACATGCACATGATCCTTGTCGATCCCGATCTCCGTGAACTGCCAGTCCGGATAGTATTTCCGCACTTCCTGGATCTTAACCCGCAAATACTTGGCCACGCCCTCGACAAGGATCTTGCGGCGGAATCTGGTCACCCACACAATGTGGTACTGCGTCTTGTAGACCGTGTGTGCCGCTTTGTGGAGCTTCACGCCGCTCAGTCTACCGGAAGACGCGGGACCTTGCTCACACCCCCGCCTTTACAGGCGGGGACCTCCCGCTGGATTAGACCGAAGATCACTTCGCCAGAAAATCATTTCACAGACTGGATTCCGAAACAGGGTTCGGCGAAATGTGCTCACACTCAAGGTTTTTATTGGCATCACACTTGCCATATGACATGGCACGGCTAGCCGGTGGGTTAACAGTAGCAGGGTGAGTCTGTAAGAGCTGAAGGGCGTTCAGTCCTGGCAAAGAAGTCAGATGGATTGATTACGCTCACAGGTGACGATTATTCACTATCAAGAGGAGAATAGCCATGCACAACATCGATCGGACACAAATGGAATACAACCATGAGACAGGATTTGAAACCAATCACGAGCAGTTTGAAGGAGAACAGTTTGAAGGAGAACAGTTTGAATATGGGGAAACATCTGAGTGGGGAGAAGTCTTCAGCGAGGCAGAATTAATGGAAATTGCCTCGGAACTGCTTGAAGTTCGAGACGAAGCAGAGCTGGATCGATTTCTTGGTAGTCTCATTAAAAAAGCCGGAAGTGCACTCGGGAAAATTGTGAAGTCTCCAGTGGGGCAAGCGATTGGCGGGATTCTGAAAGGTGCAGCCAAGAGGGCGTTGCCGATTGCCGGTGCAGCCCTGGGTGGCTGGGTAGGAGGCCCCATTGGCGCCAAGATTGGAAGTGGGCTCGCGAATGTGGCTGGCAAGGCGTTAGGACTTGAACTTGAGGCTTTGAGCGCAGAAGACCGTGAATTCGAAGGGGCGAAGCAATTTGTGCGTTTTGCTGGCGAAGCGGTGAGGAATGCTGCGATGGCTCCACCTGCTGCTAATTTACAGGCTGTCGCCAACGCGGCGGCGGCGGCAGCGGCCCGCAAGTTTGCTCCTGGGTTATTGGCCGGAGGAGGTAGCGTGGGGGTGTCTACGCCGGCAGGGTCGTTCAGACGTGGGGGAAGTGGCCGTTGGGTTCGTCGGGGAAATCGGATCATTCTCTTTGGAGTGTAAATCATCATGAGCACTGGATCATTCGCATCATGGATGCTGGCGCAGGAGGCGAGGGCTCTGCTCACCCGGCTGGCCCGGGTCAAGTCCTTCGCGCTGCATGAACCAATGCTTCCAGCCGCTGCGATATTGCCCACAGCGCAATCTGCCATCGAGCAATATCTGACACGAGGTCGTCGTGAACTCCATGGCCTGGTTCACGATTTTCTTCAGTGGCTGGAGGGACCGCAAGGCCGCCGCGCAAGTCCTGCGGACGCGCAGCGGCGGTTCACGTTTCTCCGGCTCAAATTCAATATCGTTCTCACGCAGTTTGACACGTTCAGCGATGTGCTCACACAGCGGAGTGAAAACGAAACCGGAGTGTGGTTATCCGGCCTCGATGTCGTCTCCGCCGACGCGCTGACGTTGCCTGGCGACTATTATCAGGCGCCACCCGTGATCTGTTATTTGGATCGCGGGGTGGGCGCGGCCATCAGGCGGGCACGGACGCGAATGCCAGGTGGTGGGGAAAATCCCGTTGCGATCATTCGCGTACCACGGGAGCGTATGGTTGGGAGTGGCATCGCCTCTTCCCTCATACATGAGGTAGGACATCAGGCAGCTGCCCTGATGGATCTCGTGCCCTCTCTCCGTCCGGTGCTCTGTGGGCTTCAACAGGGGAGTGGGGCAGACCGGTTAGTGTGGCAAGTCTGGGAGCGATGGATTTCTGAGATCGTTGCCGACTTCTGGTCGATCGCGAGAGTAGGTATTGGATCAACAATGGGGCTCATAGGAGTTGTCAGTCTGCCTCGTGCCTTCGTGTTTCGGTTGAATCTTGATGATCCGCACCCAGCACCATGGATTCGTGTGAAACTGAGTGCGGCGATCGGCAACTCACTGTATCCGCACCCACAATGGGCGCGGCTTGCAGCACTGTGGGAGTCCTTCTATCCGCTTGATCGCTTAGAGTCAGAACAAAAGACGCTGTTTCTCAGGCTCCAAGACAGCATGCAGGGGTTTATTTCATTGTTGGTGCACCATCGCCCTAAAACCTTGCGAGGTCGTTCGCTCGTTGAGGTGCTGGATGTGGGGCAACGGCAGCCAGCCCGTCTTGCCGAACTGTTTCAGCTCTGGAGGCGGACTCCAACGGCGATGTATCGAGCGGCTCCGTCTCTCGTCTTCGCTGCAATTGGGCAGGCTCGGGCCGACGGCAAGATCACTCCAGAATCAGAAAGTGTGTTAGTTGCAAATCTGCTGACCCACTGGGCGCTACGCAGCACGCTGGACACGTCGGCGCACTGTGCAGCCAAACCGACGCACCGACTTCGTCGTTCCAGTGTGCAACTACAAATGCGAGTCGTGTAATAGCCATCAAGGAGGATGACATGGCAACTGTGAATCAAGGATCGAAATCATCTCGGTTAGGGACGGTTGTGGTGACTGTATTGGATGGAGGCGGTTCGCGCGCACCTATTACTAATGCAAAAGTAAGTCTCCACAGGGCAGGTGACAGCACCGATACCACATCTATCCCTAAAAACTGGACACAGAGCTCGGAGAATCTTGTCAGACCAATTAAGCGTACGAATAGTGAAGGCAGAGTAGTCTATGATGGATTGCAAGCAGGTTGTTACGGTGTCATTTATGGACATTACCCAGAGACTGATCCCAAATACGTTGCTGTCCACGCAGGTTGCACCAAGGATGTGTGTATCGAAGTCAACCTCAATTTGCAGATTGTGACGATGTTTCTGAACCAGGATTGCAAGCCGATTTCGTGTCCGCGGCCTCGGAAGGGTGATAAACCGGTGTCAGAAGTCATAGTCAATGACCCTAATAATAATGTGGGTATTATTCCGCCACATGGATTCAAGGTCGTCCCAGATGACCCGCGTAAGTTTACTGGTCCTCCCCTAAAGGCAGGTCCACTAAAGATTGCTTTTCGTGCCGCTTTACTGGAACGAACAGATCTTCCCATCGATGGGGGTGGTGATGCAGAGATGCTGGTAACGGATGAACATGATCCTCCTGATGATGCGCCGGTTGTGCCAATTGGCGGAAATGTGGGTGCGACACTCTCGCGCACAGCGACCGAGCCCACTGATGATTTGGCACTGTGGGGCGCCATCCGCAACAGTACGGATGCACTGTCGTTCAACAATTACCTGCGATTTATGGACTGGATATTTTGTGGAAAGGATGATCGATCTAGCTTGAAAGCATTCGAGCGCAGCCGATTCGCTGGCAAGCGTCAGCAATACCTTAACTTACGGGATAGGAAGCGCTTCCTTCCCTTTACTGATTCCGATGCCTACCGAGTTGTGAAGGCTGCCACCGAGGCATTCGTCATGGTGAACTGCGGCGTCCATGGTGAGCATCCACCGTTCACCGAGGAAGGGGATCGAGATCGTGATGAAGATTACCTAGGTCGCAGGGACCTACCGACTCAGGGGCTGGACTTCGAGAAATATCTCGAAACTGTGGATGGAACAACGACCCTGCCTTATCTGGCTGTCATTCGTAGGAAGCTGCCTGATATCCCGATTAAGGATCTGGAGTTTGGCGAGGAAAGTCTCACTGAGAGTCGGTTGGACAATTGCTTCGGTATTCTTCAAGAGAAGCTTGCTAACCCTTGTTTCTTGGAACTGATTTGGTCCTATTGGCACGAGGAAGGCATGTTGGTGCAGACCGTGAATGCCATCTCCAGGCGCTTTCAGAACGTCCGGGGGCCATCTCTTCAGGACCCGCTTTCCAATCTTGAGATGGACCCGCTGCGTCCACTCAATAATCTTCTGTGGGGCTACATCCAGGACGAGCAGCACCGGCTGACGGTAGCGCGACGAAACTACGAGTACGATCATCACTACGGGCTGCGACTGGAAGGTCAGGCCGTGCAACAATTCCGGCCTGTGGACACACGGTCAAAATTCCTAGAAGCCTTCCACCATCTATTGCGTCTGTGCACGGTCTTCTACAAGCAGGATGACGATACGACGGTAAAGGCCGACGCCTTTCCAGTGCTCAATGCGCTCAAGGAAACACACCTGATTCTCTCCCAGGGAGCGCATAACCAGTTTGGAGACCTGCCTTCAACGGCACGTATCGAAATGTTAATGCAAGAGTGGCTGCTGGCCCGTCCTGAGTTCAGGGAGGCTCTGCCAACGAGAATTATGGTGGCCTATCCCGAGCCCTGGATGGATCGTGTCGACGCGATGAAGCGGGTACAGGGGTGGACTGATACCAGTGTGCTACATTTCAGAAACCTTGGCCTCTTCGGTGAGCAACTGCTACTCGCGATCCGGTGGGGACACTGGAGTGATGTGCAAGAGCCGATTCAAGCGTTCAATTGGGCTCGGTTCTTCCGGCCTCAAGTGCAGGGATACATTCATGCGTACCGAGCCGTCACGGGCGTGGATCTTACTACGGAAACCGTCGACACCAAAGTGGATGCTACCCTGCCGTCGGTGTTGCTGAAGCGGCGGTTGGCGCTACAGCAACGAGCGAGCTGAGGCAATTCGGCCATGGCCGACTTTACCTCGGCACTGTATTTAGGCTTGCGCCACTCCAGCGGGTCGCTGCGGCCGTGGGATCAGCTCACGGCCGGCAAGCCGGCGGCGTTAGGCTCATCACCTGGTGCAGTGGCCGTAGCCAGTCAGCTTGCAGCGTTGCTCGGTTGTGAGCGGGCCACGCTTGTTCCTTCGACGCTACATCTGTTTTGGGATCTGTTCACAATCCTCGCGAGTGAAAGGATAGTGATCTATATGGATACCGGAGCCTACGCCATCGTGAAATGGGGGGTTGAGCGAGCCGCGGCAGGTGGCACTGCGGTCCGCACCTTTCGGCATCACGACCCTGGTGCCATGCGGGCCCAGGTGCAACGTGATGCGCGGCGAGGATTGCGGCCGGTTGTAGTCAGGGATGGGCTCTGCCCCGCTTGCGGTGGTCCGGCGCCAATCGAATCGTATCTCGCACAGGTACGCCCCTATGGCGGTTACGTAGTCCTGGACGATACGCAAGCGCTGGGAATCCTCGGCCAGAAGGCGAAAGCAGCTGCGCCTTACGGGAGCGGTGGTGGAGGCTCTCTGCGTTGGAGTCATATATACAGCCCTGATCTGATTGTCGGTAGTTCGATGGCGAAAGGGTTCGGCGTGCCGGTGGCGGTGTTGGCTGGTAGCGAGAAAATGGTTCGACGTTTCGAACAGGCGAGTTCAACAAGGATCCATTGCAGCCCGCCGTCTAATGCCGTGGTCCATGCCGCGGACCATGCCCTGTCTGTTAATCGGCAACAGGGTGATCACTTGCGGTTACGATTGTGGCAGCTCGTCAGTCGATTCAAGAAAGGGCTAGCCGAGGCTGGGCTCTCTACACATGGTGGCGACTTGCCCGTCCAGACGTGGGAACCATCACCTGAGAGTAGCCCTGTAGGGTGCCATAACGCGTTGCTGCAACGAGGTATCAGCAGCGTATTGCACCTCGCCCGCCACGGGTTTCAGGCGCAGATCAGTTTTCTCATCACCGCCTTGCATCGAGTTCAAGACATTGACCATGCGACAGACGCGCTGAAGGACGTGACGCAGCGTGCAATATCACCTGGGTTCTTGTTGGAGAAACACTATGAGAAATCCATTCAATTTTGAACCTATGCCGTTGAAGAGCGTAGCAAATTGCGGGTGTTCGTCGCGCGAACTCGACAGAGACAGGGCAGAATTCGAGTTGGAGGAGGAGTTCAGAGGCGGACGGCGTTTTCCCATGCGTAGCATCGGTCTGCGTTCGCGATCCTTCAGAGCGCCATTGCGGACTATGAAGGAGCCATTCCGTGCGCCTCTGGGTCGTCCCAAGCGACCAGGAATTCGCCCGTCCTACCGAGGACGTTGGTTATCTGGTGCAGTTGTTGAAGATCCAAGTCTTTATCGCGAACCATCTGATGCTGAGCCAGAACCTTCTGCCGGCACAGAGCATACTCGTTGGGTGCAGGACTGCCTGAACCAGGTTCTGGGGCTACAACTTCCAGTCTCAGGGGTGATGGGTCCGCAAACCAGGAGCGCTGTTCGGAGCTTTCAGCAGTGGCAGGGGATTCGGGCAAGCGGTATCGTCGGACCGGATACGGAAGAATCCCTGAAGACCGCCTGTGCCGGCGCACCAGTGCAAACAGGTGGCAGGGATTCTGCGGAAGAGTCAGAACTCGGTCCTGTGAGCGCTACCCTTACTTGGTTAAGAAATCAAAACAATTCTCTTCAACCGTACCTATTCACCAGAACGGAGACTGGTAATGTCCAGGAGGGCGGGATTTATATTGCCGTGGATACCCGCAGAGGCCATCAAATTCTAAAAATCGGAAAGTCCAGATCATTCAAGATCAACCCTTATGCTGACCAGCGCTATCGGAACCTGGAGCAAGTAGGTCTAAGACCTGGTTTAAAGTTCTACTTGGCCACCTTTATGATTCCTCGCGGGCATAGTGGTGGCGGTGTCCTTGAAATGATCGAGAATGCCATCGCGCGATTACTATATCGGGCGGGCCTTAAGTTGCCGGAGCACGGCAAGCCCTTTGCCATACAACCAGTACGTGACTCCGTTTCAGTTAGAAATGTACTGCCTCCGCCGTTGGTCTACTTGTTGGCCAGGGCTTATGGTGCCAATCCTCAGCGGGCACCAGGCGCACGAGTACCGACGAAAGCGAACACTTTATACCTCACTCCGAAGACCTATCCGAACTGGGAGTTAACTCCAATGTGATGGATATGTGACTGCGAAGGTTGCAAGTGCATTCATTGTCTTCCTGTCGCGCGAGGGGGACGATCGGAGAGAGAAAACCTTTATCACTCTATGGAGAAACACAATGCATAGCTCAAATTGCATCTGTCCGAAATGTCAAACGATGAACGAATTTGAATGGGGTGAGGCGGAATTGCCTGACACTGGAGAAGTGTACGGTGAAGTTGGTTTTGAAAGTCTCCTCAGTGAGGCGGAGGAACTTGAACTGGCCGCCGAACTATTAGAAGTCTCCAGCGAGGAGGAGATGGATCAGTTTCTTGGCAAGTTGTTTAAGGGAATTGGTAGAGGACTCAAGAAGTTTGGGCGATTTATTGGAAAAAAAGTACTGCCCGCGCTTGGGAAAGGTCTGAGATCGATCGCGAAGGTTGCCCTTCCGATTGTGGGGAAGATTGCAGGCTCGTTTATTCCGATTCCAGGCGTCGGTACCGCCATCGGCGGTGCGGTCGGCAGAGCAGTAAGTAACGCTCTGGAACTTGAGTTCAGTGGCGTGAATGGGGAAGAGGCTGAATTGGAAATGGCTCGCCGCTTTGTCCGGATGGCGGCCACGGCGGCCCAGCAGGCGGCCATGGCAACGCCCAGCCAAGACGCGGAAGTCGTCGCGAACGAAGCGATTGTGCACGCGGCTCGAACGCACTTGCCCCATTTCCGTCTTAGGAAAGCTGAGCGATCCGACATGCCCGGCGTATCACAACAAGGCCGATGGATGCGACGTGGCCAGCGAATCGTCGTGCTAGGAGTGTAATACGCTTCTAGCGATAATCGATGCAGCCACTCGAACGCTTTCGATTATGCAGCAACAGGAGTAGCAGCTATTCCATCGAAGCCAGTAAAGCTGAAAGGTGCATCATGCGAGGGAACATTCTTATTCAGCCAGAACCGTTCGAGTTCGACCTTGAATCCGATGTGCTCGAAACGGGCTTCAACGAGTTCGAGAATTTCGAGGCCCTCGAGAGCGAGGCAGTGGTCGGTGGAATACCAGAGAAGGATTATCTGCGATGGGTACAGTTCTCACTAAACATGTACTTCAAGAAGATGGGGCTTCGTGCGCTTTTGGTTGAGGACGGCAAGGATTCAGCGAATTTCAGAAATGCTGTCGAGCTGTTCAATACTAGGGCTTGGGGCCGATCGGAGAACAAACACATCGACACAAAATTCCAGGACGCGATCATTAAGGTGAATGAGGCCAATAGCGGTTATTTGAAGTGGCTTCGGACCCAACTAGACAAATTAGGGTTTGCGCCATTTACAGTGGTTTATCCTGCGAATGAAAAACCGACCAAGGCGATCGCGGAGTTTCAAAGAATTTATTCGGGGAAGTATGGCTTCTCGCTGGAGCAAGATGGATTCGTCGGCGCGAAGACTCATTTGGCACTACTGTATGCAATCAAAAGAGCTAATCCAGAACCGACGATCAAACCTACTGCAACTTGGTCAATAAGTGAGGCTGATGCTAACCGTATTAAAGAATATTATGGCCATGAAGTCCTTAATTGGGCCAAGATCCAACCGGAAGAGGTAGAGGTGAAAGAGTTTGGCCCACCGCCCTCATTACGCGGAAATTACAAGACCATCTTTGCCTGGAAATCGGCGAATCCGCGGATGAACTGTGTGTTTGATTCCAAACAGAGGCTGCAGTTATTGGTGATGTTGCGAGATGATAAAGAGTATTGGGATGTGCGCACTAATGGCAATAGCATTATGTCTGCGATGATGCAGACTGCGGCACAGACAGCTATTAGAGATTATCGGCACTTTATCATTGAGAGGAGAATGTGCCCAAGAGATGTCTATAACAAGCTCGTGCAGATAAGCAAGGACGTGATCTATCAAATGTTTCTTGGAATGTTTCAGTTGCTCTCGCCAGCAGGTGTACCAAACCGATATCCTCAGCATACTGCAGCCTTTGCGGAACTACTTAAAAAACTTAAGGAGTGGATAGTCGGACCATAGTAGCGACAATTTGGGATCATAAATCTTACACAGGAAGTGCAGTTTTAGGAACACTGGCGGCCAGATATCCTCCGATGCATGGAATGACGAATTTTGTGCAGAGCAATAGTTTATAGTTGTGAATTTGGCAGTGGTCTTTGATGGGAAACTGTCTGATCGGCAATGCTGAGCGGTCATATGACTAGGAGTCGAAGTGGTGGAATTGCTCACTTCATCCAGTGAATACTGCTTTGCCAAACGACTCCGTTTCCTGATGGAGCTGAAAGAATTTATCCATTTTCCGAGTATCAGCGCGCAGCCGGAACATGCAGAGGATGTGAAGCGATGTGCTGGATGGTTAGCCAATCATCTGCGTCAGATCGGCCTCGTGCAGGTGATGGTCATTCCCACCAAAGGTCATCCCATTGTCTATGCCGAATGGTGTCATGCGCCTAGAAAGCCTACCGTCCTTATCCACGGACACTATGATGTTCAGCCAGCCGATCCGTTGAATGAATGGCGTTCGCCGCCGTTCGAACCAATCGTACGCGGCAACGACCTCTATGGCAGAGGAGCCTCCGATGATAAGGGCCAGCTATTCGCCCATGTGAAGGCACTGGAGGTGTTGTTCCAGACCAGGGGAGAGCTACCCGTGAACGTGAAGTGCCTATTCGAAGGCGAAGAGGAAATCGGTAGCCCGAATCTCCCTGATTTTCTCGTGGCTCAGCGAGACTCACTCGCTGCTGACATAGCGGTGCTATCGGACATGCCTATGCTGGCCCCGAACCGTCCAGCCATTACCGAATCGATGCGGGGGATGCTCAGTCTCGAACTGGAAATACGCGGCGCTGATCGGGATCTTTATTCTGGTCTCTACGGCGGAGCCATTGATAATCCGCTACATGCCCTTTGCGAAATTATTGCCTCACTTCGTGATCGTGAAGGGCGGGTGAGAATAGCCGGTTTCTATGAGCGAGTCCGAGATCGGCGTCCTCGTGAACGGACCGATATGAAGGCTTACGGACCAAGCGATACGGAGATTTTGCACTCTGCTGGAGTACAAGAGACCTGGGGCGAACCTGGTTACGCGCTCTATGAGAAGACCACGATTCGTCCAGCACTCACTGTCAGCGGCATTCACGGAGGCTATCAAGGCACGGGACCTAAGGCCGTGATTCCTCAGCGTGCTCTTGCCAAGCTCGATTTTCGCCTGGTACCGGATCAGACGCCAGAGGACATTGAGCGGGTATTTCGATGCCATATTGCGCGCGTTACACCGCCAACGGTACGAACGTTTGTCCGGAAACAAGACTCAGCCAAGTCGGCTATGATCGATCGTCGTCATCCAGCCATGTGCGCCGCCTTTTCTGCCTATCGAAACGGATTCAGTGCTACGCCCGTATTTCTTCGCTCAGGTGGTACCACACCGGTGATCAGATTGCTTCAGGGCATGCTTGGAATACAGACAGTGCTGATGGGATTCGCCTTACCTGACGATCGTGTGCACGCACCGAACGAGAAATTCCATCTGCCAAACTTTTTCAATGGCATCACGACCAGTATGTGTTTTCTGGATGAGTTCGCAGACGGGTCGATTTGGAGAAACAGGAGGCTCGTGCCGCCAGAATTCCAGAACGGGGTTGCCTGATGATCATCGATTGTCACTGTCATGCCGGAACGGGTGACGGATTGACCGGGCCTTGGGACACACGTGCGTCGCTTAGGAAATATCTCAGCCGTGCCGCACAGGCTGGAATTGATCGTACGGTTCTACTCGCCGCGTTTCATTCCGACTATCGTCAGGCAAATCGTGAAGTAGGTCGCATGGTTGTTAGTGATCCTGATCGCTTCTACGGATTCGCCTTTGTGCACGCCGAACGGGATCGTGGACGCGTTCAGTCCCTTGTCCATGAGGCAATACAGCAGTTCGGCTTTGTCGGGATCAAGGTCCATCGCCATGATGCTCGGATCACACGTGAAGTGTGTCAGGTTGCTCGATCCTTTCACCTGCCTGTTCTGTACGATGTCGTTGGAGATGTATCGGTGATCGAGCTGCTTGCGACGGAGTATCCGGATGTCGACTTTATCATTCCGCACCTGGGTAGTTTTGCAGATGACTGGCGGGCGCAGTTGGCTCTGATCGATCATTTGGTTCGACATCCCAATGTCTATGCGGATACGGCTGGTGTCAGGCGGTTTGATTTGTTGGAGCAGGCGGTACAACGAGCCGGTGCGCGGAAGATTCTTTTCGGCTCAGATGGGCCCTGGCTTCACCCCGATGTGGAACTTGCGAAGATTCGAGCCCTCCAGCTAACACCGGTTGACGAACGGCTGGTCCTCGCCGGGAACTTTCTTCGCTTGATCCGTCAAGTTCGTCGGAATCCTCTCCAGATCTCGGTCTCCGTTCGGAGAGGGACGGTACTCGCTGATGTGCGAGACCCATGGTATGCCGATCCTTCTGTCTGCTGTTAAGCCGACCTACGTGATTCAATCCTTGAAGGAGGTTACTACTGAGCGTTGGTCGCTCGCCTTAGCTGCAAGGCTCGATCGGTGACTTTCAGCTTGGCGGCAGCCCGTTGTAGATTACCCTGTTCGTCGGCAACGGCAATGTTCACCGCCAAGTTTTCCGCTGCTCGGCCGATATCTTTCAACCCAACTCCAATGGCAATCGCCTGACGAATAGACCGTTCAAAGGCTGCGTTACACCAACCATCTGCGATCTCCGAGGTCTTTGGTCGTTCTTCGGGAGGAAGCTCGCCGACTGTGACAAGACCATCACCGACATGTCGACTCATGATGCGCGCGATCAGTTGGCGAAGTTCCCGGACATTGCCTGGGTACTCGCGAAGCAAGAGGTACTCTTTTACAGCATCGTCTAGGAGAGGTGCTTCTGTGGTTGACAGAGAGGCTTGCATGAAATGGTATGCCAAGGGAAGGATATCATCGGTTCGCTCACGAAGAGGAGGCATCGTAATGAGTTCGCCAGCGATTCTATAGTACAGATCGCCCCGAAAACGGCCTCGATTCACTTCCTGTAACAAATCTCTGTTTGTTGCGCAGATTAATCGGAAGTCTGTTCGATGCCAGGTGTTTCCGCCGACTCGTTTGTACGAGCGTTCTTGAATGACTCGTAAGAGCTGGCTTTGGAGACTCAACGGGAGTTCACCGACTTCGTCGAGAAAGAGGGTCCCGCCATTGGCTTGAGCGAATGCTCCATCGCGCGGTGTCACCGCACCCGTGAACGCGCCACGTTCGTGCCCGAAGAACTCGCTCCCGGAAAGCTCTGGGACAATGGTGGAGCAGTCCAGAACGGCCAGCTGACTTGTATGGGTCCGTCGATCGAGCGAGTGGATCAATTGCGCAGCGAGTTCCTTGCCGGTGCCGCTTTCTCCCATCAATAAGACGGTCGCATCGGTAAAATATGCGGTTTCCACCAAACGTCGAAGCACTGTTACCGTGCTTTGGCTGCCTCCAATCATGCTCTGCTGGACATTCGGCGAGTGAAGGAGATCGTCGATCTGTTGTGCGCGGGTGAGACGAGAGATAATAGCCTGGGCTGTCGTGCCCGATTCATCCCAATACAGTACGTCATTGGCCCCTGCCCGCAGGAGTTGCCACATGGTACCGTTTGTAAGTTCAGCGCGAGTAAGCCCAATCGCGATGGTACGTGGAACCCTTGATTGTCTTGCGGTTTGGAGAAATGAGAGCAGATCTTGGTCGATGCTCTGAAAAACAACTATGCCAGGCTCAGTGGGCATAGGAGGTTGGACATTTACATCAAGACCCGCCTGCTGAAGGGCGCTAAGGATTGGGCGTAGCTGTGATGTATTCGGCGGTACAAAAAAACGACACCACACCCGCATGCTCATGCTCCGAAGCGGGATTGAAGATAAATGAGCGCATGCGCAGCCGATTGAGCTGCAGCAAAATCATGTACTCATGTATGGAGACACTCTTGCAATCACAGCTCTACTCAACCCGACCAGGGTTCCGCAGTGTGCTACTGTTGGACAGTTGCGTTTGTGTCAGATGGAGCCATCGTTGCACTGGGCCTCTGCCACACTGGCAAGCAAACGGGAGGCCATGTTTTGTCATGAGGTGTGCTACTTAATAATCAAAGGGATGTATGTTGCGCTTACCAATTTAGAGAGGGTAGCTGAATCAAAATGGATTCAGTTGTGAATCGTAATGGATGCAGTACCTCTTGCAAGATATCGTTTTGATCATCTCCATATGCTGGTCGTGTGAGTTAGCTCTTCTATAGGTTGAACATCGCGGCTGGTGTCCGCACATACGGGTTGCTCGTGCGATCTGTGGCGGGAGAGATCTCGGTGAAAGGTCGCAGTTTGTTTTTAGGGGATGCAGGCATTGTGATAGGATTCCTGGTCTTACGATTGCGGTAGAAATA
>JAHBWO010000046.1 GCA_019636945.1 Nitrospira sp.
CTGATATCTTGAAATGCTTTGGAAACGGTCGCCTTGGCACGAGCGATTAACTCAACTAGTTTGCTTGAGTCGATCGACTGTTGGGTGCTACTTCGAAGCTGCGATATCTCTTGATCAACCAACCTGCGCTCATCCACGAGATTAAATTCGTTGTCAGGCAACCCTTTATCCGGAGGATTGAGGTCTGCAATACGTGCCTTTATTTGATCAGCGCTATTTGAAGGGTAACTGATCTGGGCGTAGGAACTACTTAACGGCACCAGAAAAATGCTGATGCAAAAAAAAAGCCTCGTGAGCATCATTCGTCCTTTCTGACACATAATGTTGTGATTAAATTGCCTACAAAGTACCGGGAGCTTGATGAATTATTAAGTAAGGCGTTCGTCCACTGCCTGGCCATCAGTCCTCTGAAGCAGAGCACCCTTGTAGTATCGGTACATCCATCCGCGCTTGCAGGATGGGAGCTCCCTTTCTATTTACAGAGTTAGATCTGCGAAAGTGTCATACTTGTATAGGCCACTCACGTCCAACATGTCAGCTGGCCGGGCTGATGGCTGTCCGTCGAATCTGTACATCTGATCATTCAGGCGGTGGAACAATAAATCGTTCGGCGCGTCTGGCCCAGGAACGTACTGCTGAGTGGCATTTACTTTTTGCCATGCGGCCCAAATGCGGTCGATATTACAGTGATGGAGGAAAAACACCGGATCATTTGGAGACGCGCCTGAAGACATATCGCCAGTATCTCCGCCAACCCACATATGCACGGTGCCGTGAAGTCCCCCCCCATATTCCAGCGCGAGTCGGAATCCCCCACCCTCGTGATTATATGGTGCCTCATCATAAGTGGTTTGATTGCGAATCATCTGACGTATTACGGTTGTGCTTGCCATCGTATAGGTTGGGTCAAAACTCCTTCTCAATTGGCGTGGCGGGTCAGCCTTGCTCAACCCTCCAGTGCTCCGCGGCGTATCTTCAACACGAACTAACCAATCGGCGCTTACGAACTGACCCATGAGGGTTGGATCCCATAGGGCAGACCGTTGAGGATCATTCAATTGTGCATCAGTTCCCCAGTCCCAGTAGGGTAATCGAAAGTTCTGGTCATTCAGCACACGCTGGAGCTCTGCTTCTAGGGTGAGAAGGTAATAGCGATGCCATGGGAGAAAAACCGGTCCTGTGTGGGCCGCTGTTCTAGACCGTTGCCTGGGAGGAGTGAGAAACCACATCCCTTGAACATGCCAGTAGACGAAAAAGTCATAGAGGGAAAGCCCAGGATTGTTAGGCCAAGGATTGGCTTGTGGATTTTTCAGAAGCTTGATGCCATCAATGAATTGTTTAGCTGCAGTTTCGTTCTTGAGAATATTGTACCGAATCATGGGCGATTACCTCGCGTGCTGTGTCGATGTTTGGGCTTCCGATCGCGCTTCGTCTTGATTTTCTGCCGATGGTTTGTGTGCCCCTTCAGGAGGTCTGGATGTCGAGTGAGGAGATCCTTCACAAGATCGACGGCTGACGTATAGTGGGTGAACGGGGCATAATGTGAATGAACCTGGCCAGCGTCGTCGATCAACATGTGCAGATGAATGGGACGCCCGTCGACTTCGATTCGATAGGTTGTTGCTATTGTTATCTGATGCCCTTGGTGATCAAATTGCCGCACACTGGTCATCATCGAGGTCATTGACTGTGGACGTGTATAAGCCGGAAACTGCCGCACAAGCCAGTCTGGTTGGCGGACCTTGGATCCAACACGCATTTTTGCTAAAGTTTTTGAATCTGGAAGGGTAAGCTGGCTATAGGAAAGCCCCGTACCTAGGGGCCCTGACGCTGGTGTGGAGGAATCGCGCCTCGTTCGCTTAGAACTAGCCTTCCGCTTCCGCGAAAGCTTGTGAGTACGTTTCATGATTGACATCTCCTCTCCCAACCAGCACTGAGATTGATTTGAATGAAGCTCCCCGCAGGAAGCTGCGGGGTATCACAGAACATAGTTTCGAAAACTTCTCGGAAACGGAGCTGAACCCCGTAGCAAGCTACGGGGAATATTCAAGTTCAAGTTCATCTCGCTCTAAATTACACCAACAACGTGGCTTTACAGCGCCACCCTTCTCTTGTCCGCCGTTAGGTAGAATTATCGAGTTATTCTCTTGTGGGCATACCTCTAGGTATAGTCCATGAAGCCAGGCTCGCCCAAACTGTTTTGCATGGCTCGTGGCTAGTCAGTTGGCATAGCACAGCAGCACTGAAGATGGTCAACGCTCTCATTGAGAATCACTTCAGATGACCTCAGGTTTCACCATTTCCTACTGGCTTCGAGATACCTGCTTCTCAAATGGCTTGCCTTGCAAGACAAACCTGGGACCTAGTTGGCATTCGGATACGGTAGCGGCAGCCCGTTCTCCAAAGCGTCTTTGTTGGCCTTGAGCATGATGTTTTTGATCTCCCTTTTTAACTCATCGTTATCAACATCGAGCGGGTTCTTTTTGGCCTTGTCAGCCTCGTCCCTTATTGTCTTGTCTGCCTTTGCCAGTGCATCAGCATTCTTCGCGATTGCATCTAGCGCCTTTGCCGCTCCTAGCTCCCCTGTTAGCTTAACGCCTTGCAGACTTCCATCGTTGTTTAAGGCAATTGTTAACTCGCGGGAGGAGAATAAACCACTCCGGTACCCAATGACATAAGCTTCGTCTGCGGACGGCAACATTACACGTGCTGATTGCACTTGAATTGTCTTAGATCCTGGCAATTCAGGGAAGATCGCATAGGCTATGTGTGGCTCCATATGACTGACAACCAACCCGCAGATGCATGGTTCGCTGTATGGCAATGGAACACGAGACACGTTTAATTTCGCCCCGCAACCGGACAGGATGAGCAGGCTCAACACACCAAGCAATAGTCGAAACATGTATCCACCTCATCTAGTTGATCACAATGACTGCTTCGTAGCCGGCATACTTCATAATGGTCTTTGCCAAAGGAACCTGTAGCTTTTGCAACTTGAAATCATCCATACCTTGTTCTACAGCCCTCATATAAAAGATTTTCTTGTCTATCCGACTAGTCACGTCTGTACCAAGAGGCAACGGGTCTGCTGTCTGCTGAGGGTCTCCATCAAGTAGCGCAGATATTGTGGTGACAACCTTGGCAACTTCATCGCCTAACTTCTGATACACGTTTGCCTTGTCCTCATCGACACGCGCTGGAAATGGCCGGTCCAGAAACTCTGTCAATACTCGCTTACGCAACAAGAGTTTGCGGTCATGCTGGTCCTTCGACTCCACAATCAGTTCGATTGCTGCGCGTAGATTGGCGAGAGCTTGATTGAAGGCGGTCTTGTTTGTTGTTGTGCCATTGATGAGAGAGAGAAGTTCCTGGTGGACCTTTGTCTGTAGAGAGGCGAGGATTCTCTGAATAGGTTTCGTGGTGTCCTTCTTCACTTTCCCTATCTCATCTTCCATGTCGTCGATACGCGTTAGAACCGGCTCATACTGGCGAATCTTCTTAGCGGCACTGATTGATTCATCTTCAGTTGATGTGGTTATTGAAGGCGTCTTGGGGTAAGCGTATCCTTTCATAACCACCTCCAAAAGCGCCTCGATTTTCACGATTTCTGGATTGCCTCCGATGGCTGGACGTCCCCCAACCAACGTTTTCCGAATGATTGCATTGCTGGCTCTCCATCTGTCGAGTTTCGTTTCGTCAATAGTTGGACTACCCCCAGGAGTAATAACGCCCTGCAGATATTTCGTATCATCACCATATATCTTTGCTTGGTCGACACCGAGAATCTGCGCGAGAAGAAGTTCGTCGTCATCTACATCTAATAATAATGCTCCAAACTTCGCAACCATCGGAAGTATTGCGGCGCCGACGCCAATGAGGCTAGCAAAGGTTGGCCCAATCTCATCAGTGCGCTTGGAATTCAGCGAGGTGACGGTCTGTCCAGGTCCCATTTTTAGGTCGAACGTATCCGATGTAAATAATCCCTGTGACATCCCCACTTCAAAACGTTTGGACTCGTCAGCTACCGAGCCAATCGCAAGCTCATACTGAGGTACTGCTCTCTTCCCGCCGGAGAGGCCTTTGCGGAGGATGGCAAAAGTCGGTTTGGGAAGGTAGTACGAAATCCCCTTTGCCGGTTCTGCCTTGCTAAGCTTGCCTGACGGGACCGCTCGACCATCGAGCGACGCGCAGCCCATGCTTACAGATAGTAAAGCGACTAAAGCGATTCGCACCCATGTGTCCATGTCAACTTCCTTTCTTGACTGCCATTGCCAATAAGGCGTTATACCTTTCACCCCAGTGAACAGCGTCACGGTACTGTCGTAGCCCCTGCTTGCACAGAAGCACCGCCTTAGCATGATTGCCAGCATTCATGTGCGTGGCTGCAAGCCAAAACCGGGCTTCATGAGCGACTGTGCTTAGCTCCGTTGCCCTGCGCAGTAAAGGCTTGAGGAACCGGTGGACTTTGAGAAGATCTTCTTTGCGCCCTAACGCAAGAAACTGTGTCGCTGCACTCACTCCCAAGGTAAGCTGGCACCATCTCCGAAGTGCATGTCGCCGAGGGAGTGACTTTAGAAGTTGGCTCAGATGACGGCGATGCGATGACCGGGCAATCAGTCCACCTGATTCGAGGGCTAACCCGGTGGACCCTCTAGCGAGCTGCGAAATGGCTTTCCGATGCCTGTCATGACAAAGCGGCCCAACATGTATGAGCAAAGGATGACTATAACAAGGTTTCCCATCCGCCATGACACATGCACGAATCCTATAGGCACCGGGTTTGTGAAACACCATCCTTCGATTACGCACGATGAGTGCATGCATCTGTCGGTGACGACCCCTTGGAGGAATACTGAGGCGGTGATGAGAACAGGCTATAATCGGAGGCTCCAAAGGCTGCCATCCTGCATTGGAGTCGTATTGTTCAAACACAACTGCTAGTTCCCCTCGCCAGCCCAGATCAAGATTGATCATATTTTTGATGGAACTATTGGCAAAAATAATCTGTACGACGACGGGCTCCCCTTGGCGAACGTGGTGCTCTAGACGACTCTTTCCTTTCTTATTGGGTTGAGCTTTTCCTTGAAGCGAGAGGATGCCACCATCCGAGGGACCCGCAATCGGGGGATGGGGGTACTGCGGCCCACATGGCGTGCCGAAGGAATCCCCGCCCGGGAGAACCGTTGAGTCGGGGTGAGTCAGGAGATGATCGATCGATGTCCGGCCGAACCCATCTCCAATTCCTTCAAGGCCGCCCATCATCACTCCGCCCTCGTTGTGGCTTAGGTTTAAGACGTGTCCAAGCTCATGGACAATCGTATGTGTCAGCAGTCCTGGAAGCATATTCGCGGCATCCGTGAAAACAGTGCAAAATTCTCGTTGCAGACCGTCAATCGTATCATTGGCATCGAAACAGACTCCGCACGTGTTCGCCGAAGCAATCCACGATGGCACCAGGATGACCCATGTCGTCCACGGACCAATGGGGTTCGGGGTTCCCACTTTTGCCATTTTGTACAGCTTAAGAAGATCTTCCGGACCAAACGCAAAAACATCTCTTTGAAGATCGAGTTTGCCCGGCAGGATTTCGAAATCAAGAGTGAAGCCAGGAGGGAACCTCGCGGCGGCAGCATCATAAATCTGACGATTTACAAAAGCATCAGGCACTGATTTCTCTCGTGCTACGACTACCCTCAGATGTCGCATCTCTCTCCAAAATTTGCAGGGCAACCTGTGCTCACCCTGCGCGAACGAGTCAGCACCCAAGTTTGGATTACTTGCTATCGTGGAATAGGCGCCCTACCAAGCAAATGACTCATCTTTATAAAAAGTAGTCTGGTTTCAAAACATCTTCACAGCGCCATCTCTATCTCAACCTCAATCTGCCCTTGAATCTTGCTCATGCCAGACAGAAGATCGTTTGCACCCAGATACACTGGGCCAATCTTGGTGTCATCAGGAATTTGGAAGACGCAGTATCTTCCCACCCCGAAGATCGTTCCCGTTTTAGCCGCCGTATTAGGTTCAATCTTGTCCGCCGTACCGCCTCCAATCTTGGCTATAAGGGCTCCGAAATGGGCTGTGGTACAAATGGAATCTCCGCTTCTCTGAGGAGGCTGGTCATATCCATCAGCCGAGCATGCGGCTGTGGCCCCGTCGAGTTGCCATGTCGCGCCATCTTTCACGCGAATTCTATAGAGTCGCTTTGGGATAAGAGAGTCCAACGCCGGAGTCCACATAGCACCTTGGAATTTTGGGACTTTCAGAATACGAACACTTCTCCAAATATGTTCGTCCATACAAAGATTCTCCTCAGCCTGTAAGCAGCTCTATTGATACGTCACTGTTCAGCCACAACGGTGACTTTCGCTGTGTGGAGGGGCCGTGTCTCTTGCGCGCAACGATGCAATATGAAATACAGGCTTTTGAAGATCTCGAACCATCTTAGCCTTATCCACTGGCACACTTATTACCAACACCCTCGACTCCTTTTCGCCAAGGACTGCTGCGACAGGAAACGGTCCTTCGTGATTTCCATTGTCTTCACTGCGAAGATAGACCGTGTCATCAGCATTGAGATGATCGATCACGGCGGCAGCCTCCTTTTGATTGAAAAACAGGAGCACCTTGCCTGGTATGTCTTCTAAGGATGGGGCAAGCCGCAGGTTCGAAAGAATGACGGGACAGTTTTCGCGAACCTCTTGGTTGACGTATCTCCCTTCAAGATTCCCCTCACCTGGGAAATTGAATGCGTCGGCCGGAACTGGGAAATTTGGCTTTCTCAGCTCGTTTGTTTTGATTCTCGTGTTCGGTGGCAGTGAGGATTCACTGATCCATTCTGAGGTTGGATGTGGGAGATTCTGGGAATGGCGATAAAGACTGACCGCAGCGATCACGACGACAAACACAATGTATGTTGCAGCGCGTGAAAATAGAGCCGAGAGCACCGTCATGATTTCGACTCTTGATAGGAAAGGTTCAGGTTCTGGCCATCACCGATCCCAAACTCCATGGCTCTCCATAGCACACGCTCCTCCGCTAGGTTTATAGGTGTTCGTGAACGAAGCCCCGATAGGACCTCAAAACGAAACGCACTAAAGAGAGTGATTATTTCGTTCTGAAATACTCGATACTGCTCAACCGCTGCACCATACCAAAGCACCCAGCACAGGAGTGGCCCCAGCGTGGCAGAAAGCATGGCTCCCAATATTTCGCCATAGCATGCGAATGCTATCGCCCACCCCGTTGAGCAAACCAAAGACAGCCAGAATGATGACACGAAAAAATCCAGCAGGGACTTGCAGGCTTGCAGGGCATCTCCCGACGCCTGATCTTTTTTGACAACTCGTTGAAGTGCGCCCCAGATGAGGGCAAGGTTACAGTGATACGCGCGCATGACGTAGGCCTGTGCCAGCAAGCCTATGTTTCCGAACTTTGTGGGAGCCATCATCTCCTCGTCACCGAACTCCATATTACGGTCCGTTAATAAGCGAGAGTGTTCCGTCTGGGAGCGATCTTTTGCATACGTGATCATCTCGGTGACATCGCCTATTGCTGCCTCTAATTCATCCGTAAGCCCTCGTGACTGGATATCAGCGACCAGGGTATCGACTAATGCTTTGAGTTGGGCAAATTGGACTAACTGATCCTCTCTCTTCAGAACACTGCATTCTTCTAGCAACGCCACGGCTGCGGGGATGCCATCTTGTGGGGTTATTTGACCTTGAGCAGTCGCTTTTGCATCAAGAACCGTCTTGTGCCAATCAGGTAGATACTTGTCAATGCGTGTGTAGATCTCAACTGCCGTGTTGATCCTGTCGGAAAGCTCCCTGAAACGTGCTGCGTGATACTGAACCCCTGCTTGTTGGAAAAACTTCGGCCAATTTCTTCCCTCTAACGTCCTAATCCAGAGAGGAGTTAAGGCATTGACGATATACGAATGGACCCATACCACAAAAAATAACACCGCCACTATGAAGCTTTGATAGGCTAACTCTTTTTCGGTAAAAAGATGCTTCTCCATCCAATGATGAACCGGCCATGACCATAAGTAGAGAATCAAACCATTAACGAACAAAAAGTACAGTGTAGGAATGAAGGCCCCTATCAGGAACGCACGGGAGAACACCTGCTGCAGTGAGTTCAACGTGGTAAATAGTGTGCTCATCATCTAGGCTTATCTGCCCATCCCAAACGCTATTTGAGTCAAGCGACCTTCCCACCCATGCGGATCGGCAGGTAACAAAGCATGGAATTGGGAACTTCCCCTTGCTCTGAAAACAGTTTGAAAATTGATTAACAAGATATTGTTACTGCATGGATATTAGACTCTATGGAATCGTCCCCGTGCATCCCAGAACGACGCAATGGTTGTTATTAGTATTTCGCTTCTGCGGCGGATAATAGTGTGGCGTTGGCCCATCACACACATAACCCGGACTTGGGGAAATAAATATGGAAGCGCCTCTCTCCAGGAGCGAGAAAAGCGTTACCGTTTGCTTAGACTGAGATATTCTCTCAATCCGATACTCTGATGATTGCGGAGAAGCCGCGGCAGTCTGTACGTGTGGTGATGGCCCTCCCAACTCGAGGTAACCTGCGACGTCCTCCAAATTCTCTGCCCCAGCTTCGCTCGCGGCCCGGAGTTGACTAAAGTGGAGCAATCTGTAGTCTTCTCCGGCTTTCACCACAACCCCTGATACTTGTTTGGTGAGCATGGGCTCAAATGCTTTTGTGACAGAGGACGAACTATCGAGTATCGGAAGTTCAAATTTCGTCATAGCCACCTCCTGTGCCTGAAGCTGAACGACGCCTTTCCTTTTCTAGGGAATGTTTTTTCGAGAGTCATCGATCAAGCCTTTACTTCTCCATGTGGATTGAACCAATTCACCCAACACAGTAGATGTGATGTCCCTCCAAGCTATCCCGCAACGCCTGCCATCCTTTATCTAGTGGTCGATCGACACTCCGGTCAGTGAGTCTCCTCAACCTTGATTTGCGCGATGGATTCCCCGTTGGAACGGATTTCCACTTCCGAATAGCGGTGGCTCTTGGGGCCCATAGATTCCTTATAGTTAACCTTGGCCCATGTCATGACCTGTGGCCACATTCCAGGCTGTTGAACCAACTTAAGGTCAAGCATTAGAATTGCTGGATTGATGCCTTGCGGTATCGAAGGGGTGAGTTCGGGTCTTATTCCTGGATTTGACGCATACACTTCACCCGTGACCTGAAAGTCACCCGGTTTGGGAGGCATAAGATCGATCCAAGCACGCCAGTTCCTCGTATCCATAGTCGCAATTCCTTTCCTATAGCGAAGTGTTTTTACATGGGGCCCCGGTAGTGGGCCATGAATTATTCTTGACTCAAATTCATCCCCAGACTTCAGTCATTCAGGCGTTGAAAACCTTCCCTGCGGACCTCTTTTAGTCCTCTGATCTCGAGGGACCCTATCCTTACGTGAGGCAGGCGGGGCAACCAGAGCAGTTGGTGAGCCACCAGTGTGCGTTTGCAAACATGCACTCAACAGTTCGATACCCTGCGGTGAACATCGCTCTAGATTGCCGACTGCACTCAGTCCATTTTCTCGAAAACGGTTGAGTTTTGCGCCAAGATCGTTGACGATTCTGCTAATTCTGATTCCTTCGTTAAGCTGAAGATATTTAATCTCCCCAGACCCCATACCTGGCTGCCACACCGTGCCATCCTTTGCAAGGATCTGCCCACCATTATCTCTTGCGATTTCAGGAGAATGATGCAGCCCCACGACCTCCCATTGGCGATTGTAAACAGGGGATCCGGAGGATCCACGATCCGTATCGGCTTCGTACGTGAGGTAAGGTTGAGCCTCATCGATATCGATCAGTCGATTGTTACTGAGTACCACTTGTTTAGGTTGGCCATTCGGGTGCTGGACAATGAACACCGGCTCACCCTTTGTTATTTTCCCGAGATCGCCAGTGAGGCGGTTGTACCCAAAGGTGTCGAGTGAGACAGTTCCGTCGTTACTGCGTTCCTGAACCGCGACCAGCACATAGTCCAACTGGTCCCATGGACTGACCATCAATAGAGTGGCGGGGTCTAGGCGAAATGTAGCTATCTGCTGCATCGTTCCGTTGAATTGCTCTTCATAATCAAGCTCGATCAACGACTGGGGGACGATTTGCCCCAGAGGAGCTCCACCAATGTCGGTCCAGTCCAAGACATGGAAATTTGTGAGGAGTAGTCGTGGCCCAGCAAGAAAGCCAGTGCCTTTCTGATCCTGTCCGCTCGAAGTACGAGCCCTAACCCGAGCCACTGTTCTCCGCAAATCTGCCCCTCTGCTCAAGAACCACGCAGGCATGAAGTCATTCCCAAGAATCACCCGTTCGAGTTCACTCTGGGCCGCCTCACTTAAATCACGAAGTGATGAGGTTTTCCTCAGTTCGTCGAGTACACCACGTTCTCGAAATGCATTTGCTATGAGCGGGTTCTTCAGTAAACGGTCAACCCTCCTCGGAATTCGCTCTGGGTCTAGAGACCGAACGTTCTTCTGCTGGACCTGCCGATAGGTTTCATCGCGAAGTGTGTGCTTTGTTGCAAGGCGCTGGGAGGCTTCGGCATATGCCTTTGAGAGTATTTCCATGGTTATGCTCCCTACAAGGCGATCTCAGAAACTCGCGAGAGTCGCTTTCGAACCATACCTCCGTCTACGCGCTCCAGCCCCTCCACAGCTGAGAGATTGACTTGGGTGCCACCAAGGTAGGAGAAGTTCAGTCCGGTCCGTTGGGTCAATTCCTCCAACGTCACCTGGAATGTATTGGCGTCAAACCGTTCAAGGCCTTCAAGAAGATCCTTCTGGTCCAGCAAATATGCAGAAACCGAGAGCGAACCATCTGCCTTAACAAAAACCGCAATTTTCCAGAAATAAACTGGAAGCCGGACTCCTCTGTAAAGTGGGTCGTCCTCAGCAAGAACGGGCCCGGTAAAAACAGTCAGTTTCTTACGGCTTTCCTGAGCCCGGTTGAGCAAGTAGTTCTCGATACCCTGCCAGGTTTCGTTGTTCTGGTTGAAGTTTGCATGTTGCGGTGAGCAGTTCGTGAAGTGAAAGGTGTCATTGTTTGCAAACAACGCTTCCTGGGGTTTCCCCCACGCAGGATCTAACCTTCGAACCAAATGGCCTCGATCCAAAGCGTTTCTCGCGTAGAGGTCCTCTCCAATTTGCTCGGACTCTGCAATCCGGGGATCAAAGTACCATCGGTCACCAGTACGCTGAGGTTTTCGGCCCTGATCACCATCGATATTAACGGCTGTGTAATAGGCGAGTTGTCTACGGCGATTCATGACAAGGGAAAAATGATGGTAGGGCAGGACCGTGTTATCTTCTCCTGCTTTAGCCATGCTATTTTTCGCCGCATTCCGTCTTTGCTCTTCAGTTAATGGAGGAAGAGGTACTAATACACCGAGAAAATTAGGCTTATACCCCGTGCGATTGCCATAGTCAGGGTCAATATCAACTCGCTCCAGAGCTCCAACCATGGAGCTGGAAGTTACAACTGGCGATACCTTAGCGGGGGTCTCAGAAGAGCTTAGAGATATAGTGATCCGTAGCGGAATCTCGATCGTGTTGTTGGTCATGTGTTAGCCTCTAACTTTAGTGGAGAAACGGATATAAGCATTTAGTGCCTCGTTCCAATGAATTACCTCTCGTTACTACATTTCCTCACCCACTGGCTCTTCGCTGTAAACAGTCACTCCAGTGATGCAAACCATTGACAACACCCCAAACACTCATACAGGTGCCTTGGGATCGGATCTTGTTTTGCGCATTCCAGATCACACGCTCCACAGCCGCCAACTTGCGGAGCCATCGCAAAGTGGTAAAATGGCCGTTGCGCGATGCCAAGCCTCCATGGCGAGAGCGTCTCACGGCTAATTCGATGCTGCAGGAAACCACCCCTACCACCACACCTGTCAGATTTCTGACCTAGCTCCCTCACACATCGCCAGCCGCTAGCCGAGGTGACCCATTAATATCTCTCCAAACCTTCCCGGCCTCTCCCATTCCGAGACCCTGAAACTAAAACTGAGTACGCATTACTACGCTTTTCCTTTTGGAGAAAGAGAGAACGGCCCCACCTTATAGGCCCGTAGAGCTTAATCGTCAATAGGTACTTACGTACCTATTCAATTGAAGACCCTTCCACTGCTGCCAACTCCTCAGCAAAGATCGGGCCGCGAGGGAATTGTGGGAATGGCCTCAATTTGGAAGGATTGCGCTGTTGTTTCCGAGGTAGGAGACTCCGAAGCTGAATCCTTTTCGATTCAGTGAATCCAAAAAGATTCAGTTGGAGGGCATCCACGATTTCGCATGACGCACTTGATGACTGATCTCACCAGTCATTGGAATCGGTGCACCGAACTGAGGTGGTCTTAAACATGGAGAGACACATCTACCTCACCCATCACCACACTGGTCACACCCACAGCGTAACCAGTGGACAACTCAGGCTCCAGTCACAACGTCTTCATATATTCAATCAATGGCCAGACTTCTTGCTCCAAATCGAGCTCACCGCCATAGGTGAACGCATCATGTCCCGTATTCAAATTTCCTGACGTGCTCGTATCCAGCCAGGTGCCGCTTTTGTCATCAGTGATGAAACCAACATGCTTCGGGTCGAACTGTCTCGTGCCGACGTAAAACGGCTTTCGCTCTCCTGGCACCAGGAGTTGATAGAGATTGGGAACGGAACCGTTATGTAGGTAGGGGGCTGTCGCCCAAATGCCATCGAGTGGGCGAGCCTTATAACGATCTCCAAATTCCTTTCTTCCAAAATTAAACTCCCAACGAAACAAGTCTAAAATACTTTGCCATCGGAAAAAGGCGGAAATTGATTCTCCCACAAGGTGGAAGACCTCTGTGGGGTGATCCCAGCTGAACACAATATCCTTGACCACATCACCAGCCGCATCGGCAACCAGCTTTTCCGTACCATCAGGGCCTCGTAATTCCCGATGATCAGCATTGGCTATCATATTGCCGTCAGTTTTGACCTCTTGAATCGGTGTCATGGAGACCCGCAAGTATTCAAGTGGCTCTTCTCGCTTTTGATCGGCATGGCATCTTGCACATTTCTCTTTGAATACGGCACGCCCACGCTCTTTTTTCTCAAGATCGATGACGCCAAGAATCTCCTCCGGCCATGCCGGAGAGCGAAGCTTGTGCACGAGGCGTTGAAGCTGGCGCTGATTGCTTAACGGAATCGTGCTCGGCTCTTGGAACGCGCCGGCATGCGGATCATATTTGGCAAATGCACCGATGCCCTGCGTGATATTGCGCACCATGGGAATGTCTGGAGCCACCCCGTTCCACTGGGTTTGATTATGGTGGGACGTGTCCCACAGAAACGGGAAACTTACAGGGGCATCGTTTTTGACAGGTCCGACCGGCTCACTGCCTGACATGAAGATGAGTTGGTTGAAAATCAGACCCACCGCATCAAATCTGGCAAATCCAGGTGGAAATGGAGGGTCGTTCCGTTGGTGCCACATCTCACCATCGGTCACGACGCGACCCAATCGATTCAGCAGAGCCCTGTCCCATTCTCCGGGAAAGTTCTTGGCGTACCGGTTGAATTTGTCCCCATTCTTCAGCCCGTCTTCATAGGTGGCCTTGAGCGCGCCTTGCAGGTCCCACAGAAATTGGTTGAGATCGGCCATCGTGGGCGCGCCATCGATGCGCATCTTTTTCGTTCCGAACTCAACTTGCCCGGTATGACACCCCGCACAGGTCAAGCCTAACCAATCCCCCTCCCAGACTTCTTTCTTCGAATCCGTGTGGGTGAGGACGAAACCGAGCGGCCAGTCTTGCGCCTCCTGGTCCACATGAGATGCTTGATCCCGATCCATCTTTTCCAACGGCAAGAACCGCCATCGTTCAAAATTAGCGCGGGAAAAGAACTTGTCGGTCGAGAGCGGCATTTCAAGATGCTTGACCAGCTCATAGGGAGCAATCCGTCCGCCTTGATTCGTGGTGTAGAACCGAACTTGATCGGACTTCTCCCAGCATTGCTGAAGATTGAGATGACTGCCACCTGGATCCGGCCAGGGCTGGAGATTCGTCAGGCAGGAGGACGTGGCGCACCCGGTCAGAATGAGGCACAGGCCCAAGATGATGCCAAACTGTTTCATACTTCTCTCCTTCGCCCAGAGAATGAGGAATCGCACCATGAGGGGCCATGTAGGTGCTTTATGCTATGCCTAACCATATCGTCCACTCCTCCCGTACGCTCTCTCCAGAAACACCGAACAATCACGACTGCTCTGCAGAATCCGACATGGAATTGCCTACAAAGATCTCGGCTTCAGGATCGTCCAGCAGAGTCATACGCTCACAGAAATCCGCTCAACACATTCCGGACTTACATGCGACCAAATATTCCGTATTGCTTAGCAAGTAGCAGACCGAACAGAATGTTTGGAAACTACTTCAATTCTGAGGAATTGCGAAGCCGCCCACGAAAATGCTCCCCTTGCGGTGAATCTCTTTTGATACAGTGAACCCAAAAGGATTCAGTGCATCTACATGTAAGTAGTCACTGCGGTAATTGGGAAGGCGTACTGGAATGAGACTCGAAGCACGGAGGTAAGATTCGCTAAGACAGAACCTGGGTCAACCCCGACCAACCAGTTCCCTGCTCTGTTTGTTTCTTCCGTTACGCCCTGCCAACCCAATACATGGGGCGACGCTTCAGATTCTTGACTGCAAGCACGTGCACCCGATCTGATGTGATGGTATAGAGAAGCGCGTAAGGAAATCGGAGAAGGAGTCGGCGACGAATCGTCTCTGTGATCAACGGAGCAGCTTCAGGAAAATTCGCAATGGCTTGTGTACAATACTCGACTTCATCAAGAAACGCCGCTCCGAAACCAGGACTTTCTGACTCGTAATACTGGGCGGCTTCATTCAATTCACTTCAGCTTGGCTCTCGCTTCACGAAACACGTCCTTCGCAGAAACAGCGGACTCTGGTTGAACCTCCATCTCCACTGATCGGCGCTGGGCCTCTTCAGCCCAGAGCCTGGCATTTTCTTCTTCGGATAGGTCTTCTAAGCTCGCCAACAATTTTCCAGCCAAGCGGGCTCTGGACTTTGGATCGAGCTTCAGCGCCTCGGCTTCAAGTTCGGTAATACTCATGGACGCACTTTACTCCAAACCGGCTTATTGGGCCAACGATATCACCCCGTAGTCTAGCTGGTACAGCAATCCTTCAACTGTGCTCACACGTCTCACCATAGAAATCACTCGCACTTCTGCAACAGCGTCCCGAGGCACTTAAGCGTCCCTAGTGGATTCTGTAATGGTTTGCGCAAAACTGACCCCAGTGGAGAGTTGATGGCATTGCGCCCGGCGGTCGATAAGAAGTTCTCGACACCACTCCTGCCCATGCGTGCCCCATCGACGAGAGACGTGATAACCCGCCCCAGCCCAAGATCACCCTCGAACGCGATGCCGGCAATATGCACCTTGATCGAGTCCGGCTTACCGCAATCCGGAGCAGATGGGAACGTCTCGTCTTTTCCAAGTAGTGCCCCGATCTCTTTCACTCGCTCTTCGGCATCAACATCTTCACCCTCACTCCACGCAGCCGATGTCGCAAACTCAGCCCGGAACCCATTCGCATCAGCAAGGAACTGCGTCGGTGCATAGGTGATCGCCGCAAACGGTTTTGGCGCCGTGACGCTGACACCCTTGATCCCTCGAAGCACCTGATCCGCCTTCACCATTTTTGGCAGACCCATCAACGCGGGAATCAGAGTAGGCTTTGCCCCTCCGACGAGTTGACTCACTGTCACACCCACCGAGAGATCGCCGTCATCTAATACCGTGAGTGGAAACTTCGAACAGTCGAGGTGATTCATCGCTATCAGGACCGGCACTCCGGCGTACGTGCGAATCGCAAAGGACAATGTCCCGGCCAGCACAGGGGATGCAGTCCCTTCCAACGTGGCGCGTTTTCCGACGCCACCTCCAATCAAGGGATCAAAGTGGACATACAGAATGGTGTTGGCCTCAACATCAATCGAAGTGGAATAGGCTAAACCCTTTTCGCTCCAGGTCGAGGAAACCTGTTTGAGCGTCACGGTTCCCCAGGCCGCATCACGACCATCCAACTCGACGGACAGCCCACCATCCCCGAGCAGGTTGTCCCGCCATTGCCTCTCATACAATTTTCCGCGGGATCTGATGGATTGAAACGAGACGGTACGCTCATCGCTGGATCGTTCATTGAACTGCGCCGTGAGTTTCTCGAGCAGTGGTTTCCTGACGATAATCGCTGAATCACCGGACCAGAAATTCAAGCCGGCCGCAGCAGCCCGAAGGGCATACGTCAGCCGACCAATCTCCGATTCCAACTGTTCCTGAGCCACCCGAGCCACCGGTTTGGGAATAGAGGGGACCTTGTCTCCGTACCGCGCAAAAATCCAGAACCCCGAATCGGTCATCAGGAACTGCGAGTACCGAGCGACGAGCGGCATCTCAAACTTCGGACTAGCATAGGCGATCTTGATCTGGAACCCCTTCTCCTCATCCTTCATCACTTCGCTTCCAGAAAGCCCCAACACAAGCTTGTCCAGCTTGGCCGTGGGCACTTTCATCACAAGACTTTTCTCCACCTGTTCAATCAATCGATACCGGAGATAGTCGCGCATCGTCGAGATGCTTTGGAGCGGCAAGGAATACCAGGAAAGACGTGGATGGAGCTCTCGGACCTTCATCCGGAAGGCCAGCTGATCTTCAGGTGTGTCGGTATCAAGTTCCGGCGGCAAGAACAGGAGATCGCCCGTCATCGTGGCTGCAAACTGAAGAGAGTTGGCAGGACTTGAAAGAGAAAACTCCAGTTCCAACTCACTGCGGCCTGCCCTACTGACGAGTTGAATATCCTCGATCCGTACAGACAGATCTTCGTACCCCTTCGGCGGCTGGGTCGGACTGATCACAAGTCCCTTGAGCAGCGACAGCAACTTGCCCATGCCCCGATTCGAGATCCCAATCCCCAGATCGGCAGCAGCGTGCCCACCACCCTGCTGCTGAAGCTGATCTTGCAGCGCCAGGCTCTCATAGACTGCCCGCTGATGGTCCGCGATCAGTTGGCCCTCCTGATCGGAGCCACAGCCGGATAACACCATCACCCATGCGACTAACAGCAACACCGATTTATATCTCATGGCCATTTTCAAGGACCGCTGGGACATTGGAGAGGATTCACAATTAGTGATGCACGGCACTGGATCGGTGCCATTCTCTACATGGGAGGCGTCAAACACTTTTCTGGGGCGCCTTATTAGTAGTTGGGAGTTTCGGGCGAGCAGGCCATGGAGGCTCAGGAACCAGGTAAAGAGCAAGTCGTATTCCTTGTGAGTATATTGAAAGAGTGGTGGCGATACTTCGCTGCCTTTGAAATTCGACAAGCAAATCTTTACCACTTAGGTTTTTTGCACGGGGGCTCATAAAGAAGTCGTCTGCACACATCGTAATCCTTTTGCCATCACTCTTGAAGAGATAGCTAGAATGAATCGCGTCATTCCTTGGCCCGGATATCGTGTCCACCGTCTTCAAGATGAACTTGATTTCTTCCTTCGCCTTATCTGCGAATAGTTTCCCTTTTTCTTTTACTCTGCGTAGATGTTGGAGATCCCCGTGAAGCGCCTCCCTTAGAAACTCGCGTTGAGCCCGGTCGTTACCCGTAGAGTGCCAAATACGTAGACCTGTTCCCATATCTGGCATACCTGCAGCTATACAAAACAGTTGAGAGAGTTCCATATGCAGCTCATTCCAGACCACCACCAAAAGTGCCAGTTCGTGGAGATACGGTGAACAGTCCGGCAATACTTTGCCGTTCTTGTCTAAGGGATGGATGTACTCAATAACAGTTGGTACAACTGTTGCCATCGTCACCCTCCTTTATGGCTATTATCTATCGCTAAGACTTGACCGACCTGTAGCTACTACTAATGATTGCACCAAACGCCATCAGCGTCTTTCCGATCGAGAGATGCTTTACAAGCGATAATTACTTCCCAACCGGAACATTCTCCGTCCGCTTCACGATCTCGATCGGCTGGAAGGCAGGATCTTGTGACCCTTGGGAGGATTCGGCTTCGACACGTTGGAGAAAGGAGGCAGGACCAGTCAGTGGAGCGTAATTCAAGCCGACTTCGACATCGAATGTCTTAGTATCTTTGGGCGTGGGGAAGGTAAAGGTTTCCTCTCTCGTCTCTTCTGGCTTCAAGACCGTATCCTCGGCCACTTTGACAGCCTCAAAATCGAAAATTGTGGGTTGCCCCTGGGCATCCTGGTATATCCGACCATAGACTCGCTTGTCTGAAAAGACGGTTTTGAGGTTCTTGCCCTTGATCTCCAAATTCAACACCACCGACGCCCAGGCCGGATGGGTCGCCGGCAAGTTGTGCGGAACGAGACTCTGCACCTTGACCGTCACCGTGGTTTTTTCACCATCGACTCTCGTCTGTACGGCTAACTTCGCCGCCTCCTGGCGAAGCTTGCCGAGACGCCCTGGGAAGCTATGGTTCGCGATGGTCCGCTTCTTTTCCCCATTGGCTGATTCGCCTACTTGTTGCGGCATGTGGCACGTCTGGCATTCTTTGCCGGACTTCACGGCCCGGCTTTGATCCCAATTCCCCAACAAGTCGTTGCTCTTCCCCAGATTCGCCGCCGACGGCACTGACTGATGACAGTTCAAGCAGAGATCGGACTTCTGGAACAGACTCGATTCCATCGACTGATGGGCCAAATTCTGCACAAAGTCTTTGTAGGGTCCATAGAGTGTTTTTCCGCCGACCTCATACTTCGGCTCAGGAGGATGCTTCGCGCGATCCACGTGCTTGATCAAATGGCACTGGCTACAGGCCACGCCGTCCAACGAGGGATCGCCCCCTTTGGCTTGATCCACAAACAGCTGTGCATGTTCGGAAAACTCCCGAACATGCGGCGCATGGCATCGGAAACACAGCGCCTGATCTTTTCCCCCGGGCGACTTCAGATACGCATCCAAGGCGGTACGAAACGCCGGAGAATGGATGGACTTTGATAGCGGCGACGTTTCCCACTCTTCGTACACCCGTTCGTGACAGCGTTTACATTTGTTGGAATGGGGGAAGGTCTTCTCGATCAAGGACTGGCTTTGGACTGTTTGCGCCTGCACCGTATGGATTGCCCCAGCCGACAGGAACGCAATGCAGACCATCAGCGAGACACTGAGCCCGATCGCTTGCCTACCCTGTCCTCGTCCCATCGGGGCTGCCATGTCAGGAAAGCACCTTCACACGGTAGGTCAGGAAATGCCGTTGTGTATATTCCTGCACGATGTTCTTCGCCTCGTCTCGCGCGGTATCGGTCGTTAAGGTGGCCAGATATCTCTCCAGCAGAGTAGGCGCAGGGGTGGGAATCAGCGCATAGCTCAAAACGGCTTCTAGCGACGCTGCGGCCTTTCCCTCTGGAAGCGTCAATACGAACGGCACCTTCCTCGTATTCCCACCCTTAATGAAGGGATCCGGAATGGGACCACGGAGAAGCTGGTCGTAGGATAATCCGAACTGCTGCGTCTCTTCCGCCAAGGTCTGCCCTTTTGCATCCTTTGCCGTGACGGTCAGGAAGAACTGTTTGAGCACCGGATCGCCATCGGGAAAGCTGTGCGGCAGGCTGCCGACCTTCACAAGACTTCTTCCTTCCACGGTCGCGCCAGTCTTCGTCACTTCCAGATCAATGCGTGGCATCCATTCGGCCTGCACGTTCCGGTTCTTAAGCATCGTCCCGGCGACGACGACCCCGCGAAACCAATGGCGGCCGATGGATCGGGTCATGGCACCACGCCGTGACGTCGAGCTCCCCGTAGAAGGCTCCATATGGCAATCCTGACAGATCGTCCCTTCGAGGATTTCGCCGGGCAGATTCTTCTGCATGACATCTTTCACTTTATCGAAATGGCAGGAGGCGCAAAAGCTGGCTTCTCGAAACTGAGTCGACTGCACAGCAGGATGGACGAGATTCTCCTCCGGATTGGCGTAGGGGCCGTAGAGAGTTCGGCCAGGCTGCAGGGCAAACGTCGGCGGCGAGGATGCATGCTTATCCATCCCTGCCATCAAATGGCACGCCGCACAACCGATCCCCTCCACTCCAGATTTTCCACTCAAGACTTGGCCGGCGACCCTCTCGGCATGTTCAGGAAATACCGTCACGGCAGGTGCATGGCACGACAAGCATCGGCGCTGCTCATCCGAAGTTGGATTCGTCGCTTTCCAAAGACCGAGCACCGTTCGAAAGACCGGTGATGTTAACGATGTCCCGTGCAAAAGCGCTGCATCGACACGACCAAATGTCTTCAAATCCGGCGTCTGCTCCCTGACACCCTTCCACTCTTCATAATGCCGCTCATGGCACTGTTTGCAGTCCTCCGACCGGATAAAAACTTTTTCGATTTCCGCAACCCAATCCGCAGATACTTGGTCATCTACGTGCTGAGCCTCTGCCTGTCCCTGGGAAAACATACTCAAGGGGCCGGCGAGTCCAACGAGGGACAGAAAGCAGAGCATCGCAATACTCTGTCCCCAATGCGCTCCCCTTCTCCATCCACGCGCCTTACCCTTCACTCCTTACCCCTCACCCTTTACCGTTCACCCCTCACAACTAATCCCGCTTACATCCGACAAAGTGAAAATTCACTCCCCATCCGACCGGATCACCGGGATCAGCCGGTTCATAGGTTCCCACGGTTACATTGCATTCCTTCATCGCCTTTTTAATGGCCCGTCCGAAATCCGCCATGTTTCGAATCTCCTGCTTATTGATCTCCTTGATGACGGACCGCACTTTGATACCAGCATAGTCTGCACGGGAGTTCCCAATGACCTCGAAGACCGCAACCCCCTGAGGCCTCTCAAGATGAAGTTCTTTCTGAATCGCTTCATCGACGGCGCCGACGACGATCCCGAATTCTTCGCCAAGCCTCGATGCCTCTTCCTCCGTCATTTCACCGGATTGCGCCTCAGCCTGTGCAACTGCCGTAGCAACAGCCAACAGTGCACTGATCAGGCAAATCGTCCACCCCCAAGTCGTCCGCTTCAGCCGGCCATCATTCGTATCTCGTCGAGGGAAGAGCTGATAGCGTATGGCGTATAGCAAGAGAGAGAACAATCTGCTCAAACTCTTTTCATACCTATGCCATAGGCCATATGCCATGAGCTCTTTGATTCACAGTTTCTCGACGGGATCGATGCGTAACTGAAACCACGGCGCCACCGCCTTTTGCCCGTTTCGCTCTTTGTTTTCTCCATTCCAGACGGAGAATGACACGGTTTGGATTCGCCCAGGAACGAGTGTCGCTTCGTTCTCCTGCTCCTCGCTGAGGAGCGGACGTCGCATCATGACGTGCCACACACCGTCCTTCCAAAACCCTTGGCCCTGCACTCGTCCCTGTTTGTCTTTCGTCGTCAGCGTGCTGAAGCCTCCGCCGATGAGGTCCTCCACGGAAGACACTCGCCGTGGGATGACTTCGAACGTTCGCACGCCACCTTCTTTTTTCTCCGGAGCGCGCGCGGCCCGACGATCGATATCGCTCTGCCAGTCCGCCTTCCAATGCCAAATATTGATGTAGTGATCCAACTGCCCCATGCAAAAGAACGCCGGGGCATCACCGAGGGGGAATCCGATCGCCACCCCGTCGCGGAACGTCCCAGGAGTCAGCCGATCGTTTTTGGTGTTGTCCTGCCATTCCAAGAGAAAGGCAATATCGGTCCCATTGTGGACGGATCGCACCGTCAAGGCACGAACGGTGGGCTCAGGCCAGACCGGCCTGGTAATAACCTGACCGCTGAGCGGGATGGTGATCGATGCGGCCGTTTGCCAGGCCGTATCATCGGCTGTCTTCGGCATTTCGCCTTGGATCAAAAACGATCGGATCGTCATCCCCTCGGAACTCACTAACGGAACCCCGAAGGCGCCGAGTACACTCGCGATAACGATCAGTCCGGATAAGAATCCAAGCACATGAAACCGCGCGCTACCAATGGACGTCGTTCGCACAGCACTGTACTCCGAGAAATGACCGCGCTCAGAATACCACAAAACCTGATCGAGACAAATGTGAGGAGAGGACAGGTACCAGCGGATGGGTTACGAGAGTTTGAGGCGGCGGATCTTATTTTCTCCACGTTCGCAGATATAGAGATAGCCCTGTGAGTCCAGCGCCAAACCGACGGGAGAATTCACCACCGCGTCGACAGCCAACAGACCGTCACCGTGCTTCAACTGTCCGGCAGATTCTTTCGCGACAAACCGAGCCGCTCCGCAGCCACCGATGTTCTTGTCCTCGTAGCCGCTGTCTCCGTTTCCCGCGACCGTGGTGATCACGCCGGTCTTGCCGTCCACCTTCCGCACCCGATGATTCATGGTGTCGGAAATATAGAGATGGCCGTCCCGATCAAAGATCGCGGCTTCCGGAGCATGCAACATGGCTCGAACAGCCGGCTTGTCGTCACCGTCGTATCCGTATCGACAGACCCCTGCGACGGTCGAAATCACACCGGTCTGTGCGTCGATTTTTCTGACTCGATTGCTTCCCTTATCGACCACATACACATGATCCCTGTCGTCGACCGCAATCCCGACGATGTCGTAGAGACGCGCGTCCATCGCAGGCTTTCCGTCATCCAGATACATGGACATATCGAGCCCATCGGAACATACCGGCATGAGCCATCCCTGATCATCACTAAAATCAATCCCGATCGCATCACCGGAGAGCACCACGAGGTTCCTCGCCACCAGCGGTTGTTCACGCGCATCGTCCTCAACCGTCCATGTTCCCGCGATCGTCGTCACCAGATCTGTCTTGGGATCGTACCGCCGAACCTTGTGCGCCTGCGTGTCGGCGATATACAACCGATCGTCCTGGCCGAATGCGATGGCTGCCGGCCACGTCAGGTTGACCTCACGCGCCGGTCCGTCCCCGTTAAATCCATGCTGACCGGTCCCGACCACGGTCGTGATGATGCCTGTCTCATGATCGACTTTCCGAATCCGATTACTTCCGGAGTCACAAATATACAGATTGTTCTGCGAATCAAAAGCGACCCCCAGAGGCAAATAGAGCCCGGCCTCTCCACACACACCTTCATCGCCGCTATAACACGTTTCCCCGATTCCGGCGAAGTTGTGGACCGTCCCGTCTTGGAGGTGCACCCGTCGGATGCGGTCCGATCCTGATTCCGCGAAATAGAACCACTGCTCTTCTCGATCGAGTGCCCCGTGATGAGGAAGCGGGATTCCCGCTTTCACGGCGCGCTTGCCATTGCCCGTACTACGAGCTTTCCCGTTCCCGGCAAAGGTTTCAATGTAGCCGGCGACCAATCCAACTTCGGTTTCCATGCGTATAGTGCTTTCTAGGGAGCTGTTAAAAGATGATCTGACTGCTCGCGCATATTCGACGCTTGACACAGGAGGTTCACATAGACCTATGCTCTCACCCACCCGCCCTGAGCTGCTCAGGCTGCTCTACCCGGTGGAAGATTGAGCCTCCGAGCAATGCGAGAACATCGCTGGGGGACTTTTCCAATACATCCGACTAGGCGCGTGGCGCGGGCTGCGCCGTGGCCCCTGCGGGCTGACTCAACGGCGCACTCTGGGCCGGAGCGGCCGTGGCCACTTGTGGAGCAGCGGTCTGTTGGGCTGCTGCTTGGGCTTCGGCTTCGATGGCCTCCGCCTCATGCACGGACTTCTTAAAGCCCTTGATCGCCTTCCCGAGACCTTCACCTAACTGTGGAAGTTTCCCGGCGCCGAAGATGATCAATACGATCATGAGGATGAGGATCAGCTCGGTGAACCCTAGACTGCCGAACATAGGACACCTCTTCTAACAGGTTGCGGAAAACCCAATTGATGCCAACGCGCTAGCTGAAATATTCCACACGGTACGGACGACACACTCCCATCACGATCTCGGACCATCCTTGGCCTTCTTGGCAAACCGCTCTTTCAACCGCTTTCTCGCCTCTTCGGCCTGCTCAAACATCTTGCACTTGTCGTACACACTAATGAGATTGTAATAGGCCAACGGCTCGTCGGGATTGTGCTCCACCGCACTTTCCATGACTCGAATCGCCAAATCGGTCTTTTTATGATTCAGTGCAATCTCCATCAGCTTGAAGGCCGACTCCAAGTGCTTGGGGTCCAACTCCAACGTACGAAGATAACACTGGATCCCCATGTCGATGGTGTTGTAATCGGACACCTGGGGATTATCCAGCTCAATGTAGACGCCCGCGAGGTTATACCAAGCGATCGGATCATCCGGCGTGATTTCCACGAGGCGCTCATAGTACCCCTTCGCTTCCATATATTGCTTCTTGTCCGCATGGAGCCTGCCCAGATTGAAGAGCGCCAGCACGTCATGAGGAAAGACTTGTAGCGCATGTTGGAACTCGGCCGCTGCTTCGTCGGCCATATTCTTGGTCGCGTAAATCGTGCCCAAGTTGGCATAGTACATGGCCAGCGAACGGTTCATTTCGGCACGAAGCGATTCCGCCATCTCAATGGCCTTCTTGACCTCCGCCAATGCATCGTCGAGACGCCCTTTGCTGAAATATAATTCTCCCAGTCGACAGCGCGCCTGAAAATCGTCCGGCTCACTGGCCAAGAGTTGTTCAATCCCGGCAATCTCTTCTTCCGGAGTGAGCGGTTGATCCCCAAGATCAACCGATGTGTCCCCTTGTGGGGGCGTGGATGTGGGTGTGTCCATCATGTCACTCGTTCTGGGCCTTACGCCCGACCGGTCATCAATCCATCCGATGCCGGCATCATCGGACCGGCACTCGTCGATAGTGCTTCAGCGGTCGCTACCTTGACCCGATCACAGGCCAGCAGCATGACACCCAGCACTACCATCAACGTCAAGTTTGAAAACAGCAGCGCATAGCCTGCGATAAACATCAGTCCAATACCATAGCCGGCCAGTCTCCCCATGGTCACAAGCTTCACCACCGTATAGGACCAACAGAGTAATCCCCCGACATAGAGGGCAAAGGGGAGATAAAACGTATAGCCCATCCCGAACTGAAAGATCCACCCGATACCTTGCGAGGCCTGCCGAAACCCGGAGGCGAATCCTGGAGCAATGCGATCCAACAAATAATCGACTACAAGGAGGGTCGTAAACGTCGCGCCCGTGACCGCCCAAAACCAGATGGCTCGGTTGCGTTGCTGCCGATTCTTCGTTCGCAGCGAGAGGCTCTTACTCTTGCCATAGGCCAGAAAGGCACAGAAGCTGGCGAGGACCATCAACGCCTCGCCCATACGATGCGATTCATACACCAAAGGAGGCTGCACAATCGTTCCCATCAGACTATACGCCGACGACACGATCTGATAGTAGAGCCAGCCGGACATGCCCAAGAAATAGGTGACCGCCAACGCTCGTTGAGCCGGCTCACGATGCGTCATCACATAGTCCGACACAAACACAGTCAGCACCAACAGAGTCAATCCGTTGTAGACAATGGCACCCAACATCCCCGGCGGCACAACTAAAAACCCAACAGTGAGCACCAACAACAGAGCTGTCCCGATGATCCCCAGCCTCACCAGCCGACTGTTGTCGCTCCCTCCCCAGCGATTGACCATGGCGAGCGTCAGGGCCAAAAGCAACAACACCGCGACGATGTTGAGGAGCCATGCTCCTACTTCAGTCAAGGCCGTGAATGTCGGCGTAATCCATGGGTGCGTTGCGGCCATCTTGCTGAGATGCATCCCAAGACGCGACAACAAACGGTACAATACAAGTTCGAGAAACGATGCAAGCAGGACGAGTTTGACCGTATAGTCAAACAACGGACCAAAGTCCGATACTTTCCCGATCACCCGTTCGCTCAACGTCGCCGGTTTCATCACGGTATCCATAGGAATCGATATTATAGCCGCCGTAGAAAAAGAGGGTCAATGTGCGGCCATCGACGCCGCCTTTGCTCCTGCTTTGGCCTTCGAGATGTAGAGCAACCCGTCTGCCATCGCATAATTGAACGGCAGCTCGCACACCACCTCGCTGATCCTTCCGTACACGTACTGATACAACCGCTCCGCTTCATCCGGGGTCATGCCCTCCTGCACTTCGTAGAAGAACCCAAGGCTCAGATCTTCCGCAGACGGTCGCATGATCCGGCGGATGCCATAGCTACCGGGATCGCTCATGATCGGAGCTTCTTTTTCCAAGTCGAACAGACAGGGCTGACACGAAAACCCGTACGACTCGTGCAGCCGTTTATTTTCAACGACGAAGTTCATGGTCTCTAGCGCTTCTTCTTCTTTCTCCGTGGGGAACCCGACGATGATATAACAGTGCACGGCGATCCCGAGGTCTACACAGTCATCCGCAACCCGCCGGACCCACTCCTGCTTGATCCCCTTCTTCATAAAATCCATGATCCGCTGGTTGAAGGATTCCAACCCAAACACGATCTTCAAACAGCCGGCATCCCGCATCGAGGCCAGCAGCTCGCGCGAGAGATTTTTCTCGAAGCGCATCTCGCAGGTCCATTTGACATCAACCTGTTTGTCGATCAGTTGCTGGCACAACCGTTTGGTCGGCGACAGCGCAAAACACTCATCGGTGAAAAAGAAGTGGCGAGCCCCGTAACGCTGTTTCAGCCACTGCAGTTCTTCGACCGTACGGCCCGGGTCCTTCTGCCTGAAATTCTGGTGATCGAGGGTCAACGCACAGAACGCACAATCCTTGTAGTAACAGCCGCGCGAAAACTGAACAGGGAGAACCGGTTCGGGCGAGAGATAGAGATCCAGCGGGAATCCGTCATAATTCGGGGCCGGAAGCTGGTTCACATTCTCAGAATAGAACGGCTGATTGACCGTGATCTTCCCGTTCTGCCGATAGATCAGGTTGGGCACTTTACTATAGTCCTTCTTGCCGGCGAGCTGATTGACCAATTCCAGCAAGGCGGTTTCCCCCTCAAACACGACGATATCATCGGTGAGCTCGAACAGGCCGGGGCATCGGCGGATGTTGTCCACTAACCGGGTAAAGATGCTGCCCCCGATCGTGATATGCAGGTCGGGAGCCGCCTCCTTGATCAGTCGACAGAGTGTGAGGCCCGGAATGATCTGCGATGTCGCGGTAATCGACACCCCGATGAGATCGGGACGACTGTCGACGATCGACGGAATGAAGCGGTCGCGAAAAAGACTGAGATAGGGATTCTGCGCTTCGTCGCGCACGACCCGCATCAGATCCTTCGAGGAATAGATGGAGTAGTTCCCAAACTGATTATCGACGACGGTCAATCGGGTCGGGAAATAGACCGAGGACACGACCTCCAACCACTTATCGATCATGAACAGACTGGCACGATAGGCATCAGGATCGTAAAACTCTTCGCTCCGCAGAGTATCTTTAGCCAGCTCAATCCGATCGACCAGATATCCAAACCGATCAAGCGAATCCGTCACCTTTCCATAGTGTTCGCGGCTGCCTGGCCCCGTCTCTCCTGTTTGGCTCCGCTCCAACTCGCGTTGCTTGGCAATCAACTGTTGGTACACCTCTGCCGCATAGCCCCTGGTCAGTATGGTGTCCAATAATTCGATACCCAGATCACGCTGGGAAACATTGGAAACCCCACCTTGATGCAGAAATCCCGTCAGGGACGGCAAGCTGAGGTAAGGCTGTGAGGGGTGCCAGGTCGGAGGAAAAAGGAGCGAGACGTTCATAGTCTGAGGTGTCCTTTTGCTCTTGAAAATCAGTGGCTTCTATTTCTTGAATTTTATACATTCCGCTCAAGGCGAAATGCAATCCTACTTGGGTAAATCGATCGGATGGATACATATCACGGCACAAAAAAAGGCCCCGAACCGCTCCCTCCTGTGAGGGCATCGATCCGAGGCCTTGTTGAACTTCGAGAACGAGGCAGCCCGG
>JAHBWO010000047.1 GCA_019636945.1 Nitrospira sp.
TCGACCCATGCCATAGGTTCCTCTCCGCGCTTGACATTGTCCGAGAGTCAACGGCATCCTCCAGACCCTCAAGAGAGCGAGGGAGGTTAATATGCGCGCTGCGGTATACGCGAGAAAGTCTACTGAACAAACGGGCGTGGCAGCGGAAGCTCGCTCCGTTACGCGACAGATTGAGAATGCAAAAGCATATGCCGAGTCTAAGGGCTGGACTGTTTCCGACGAGCATATCTACATGGATGACGGGGTCAGTGGCGCCGAGTTCGTGAAACGCCCCGGATTTCTACGACTGATGAATGCGCTGAAGCCTCGCCCTCCGTTCCACGTCCTTGTGATGTCTGAAGAATCGCGTTTGGGTCGCGAGGCCATCCAAGTAGGATACGCCTTCAAACAAATTGTCGATGCCGGCGTTCGAGTTTTCTTCTATCTCACGAACCAGGAACGGACACTCGACAGTGCCACGGATAAGATGATGCTCGCTCTCACCAATTTTGCGTCAGAGTTTGAACGCGAGAAGGCGAGCCAACGGACACATGATGCGATGATGCGTAAGGCCAAGAGTCTTTACGTGACCGGAAACAAAATTTACGGATACGACAATCAGCCGGTTTATGGCACCGAACGGAACTCGGATGGGACACTCAGGCGTCAACATGTCGTGAGGAAGATTAATCCGGAGCAATCCCGGATCGTGGCGCAGATTTTCGAACACTACGCGGCAGGTTGTGGGCTGGCGGCGATTGCGAAGACCCTCAATCAAGCGCTGGTTCCTCCGCCGATGGGTGGGCCTCTCGGTTGGTGTCCGACGGCTATCCGGGAGATCCTTCGGCGAGATCTCTACCGGGGCATCGTGTGGTGGAATCGAACACAGACGATTCAGCGAGACGGCACCAAGAAACAGCGGAAACGGCCACAGTCCGACTGGCTTCGACTGGAGGCTCCAGAATTACGGATTGTCTCCGATGCTGTGTGGGCACAGGTTGAAGCGCTGCGAAAGCGAAACGCCGTGGCGTATAGACGAGAAGGTCAGGGAAGGTTTGTGTCGCGCCCTACTGGTGAGAACCAGCGCAGCGCGTATCTCTTGAGTAGTATCGCCAAATGTGGCAGGTGCGGAGGCTCCATTGTGGCGATCAGTAAAGGCCGTGATGGGCGGTCCGGGCAGACGGTTTACCGATGTTCCTACTTTCACAAACGTGGAACATCGATCTGTAGGAATGCAGTCTCTATTAAGCAAAACCTTCTTGATTCGGCCGTCCTGACTGCCATGAATGAGGCCATCGACGGACGAGTCATTTCCGCGTCAATCAGACGAGCGTTGGAGAAGTTGCGGGGACAGCAGGCGCACTCGCCGGACCGGCGTTCGGCCGTCATTCGGGAACTGTCTCTCCTCGAAACACGCCTCCAACACCTTGTGGAGCTCATCGCAAGCGGTCACGGGACACCTACTGTCGTCCAATCCCTTCATAAGGAAGAAGCGCGCAAGGAGAGTCTCCTCGCGGAACTCGAGCAGCTTCAAGCCCTGACCACTACCCTATCATTTGATGAACGACAGATTACCAAACGACTACGAGACGCCTTGGGCAATCATCCTGCATTACTGGGACGGCACGTGCCGTTGGCTCGTCAAATGCTGAGGACGTTGCTGGATGGAAACATCGTCTGTGAACCCATTGAGGAGGACCACAGGCCCGGCTACCGCTTCACGGCAACCGGGACATTTGGTCGACTGTTGACCGGAACGAGCGTCGTCAACGCTGGTGGTGGAGGCGAGGGGAGTTGAACCCCTGTCCGAAGATCGTCAGTGCACTGTGTCTACATGTGTAGCCGACAATTTAAGATTCGCAGCCATCCACGCCCGTCGGCAGGCTTAGAACAGCCGCTAGCCCAGAAAGTTCTCGTCCTCGGCCGCTGAGCACCGGCCTGGGACCAGCCCGCTGCATCGCGCCATTCCACCCCCGCGGGCCTCAGATGGAACGACGTCTCAGCCTAAATTAGGCTGCGAGTGCCAGTTCTTGATTGGCAGTTGCGTTTTCTCGGACTTTTACGAGTTCCCGAGAGCTCGACATGCGACAGTGACCTCAGTATCCCCGTCGAAACCGGTCGCCCCCTTTCTTCTATTTCGTGAAGCGTCGCTCGTCATTCGTGAAGTGCGAGACCTGACTCTTACTTTCAATCTTACGAGATACGCTTCACGTTTCACGAACCACGTACTTTCTAGATACTCATGATACCGCAGAGGTCAATGGGATGCCACCGTTCTGGTCATAAGCCCTCTATTCATCAAGGCTGGGGCGGACCAGATAGGGCCCATAGTGAAATACGAAGAGGAGATAGGCTCCGCTCCAGCCAAGTGCGGATAGCCCAAGTATCGCATGGGTCAGAACCGTGGGAGTCTCGGCGTTCGGAGCGAAGATGCGTAACAATGCCCCCACGTTGACCAGTAGATACATCGCCACAGTGAGCCGGTCGGCATGCCGTGGTCTGCCCGTGTGGCCGAGACTTGCCCGGGTCATGACCGCCAGCGTCATCGTCCCCATCGCCCCGCTGGTGAGGACATGAACGGCATTCGCGGTAGACAGCCCGAATCCGAGTATCGATCCACCAAGAGCCAACAGAAACAGGCCGACCCATCCATATCCGACATGCAGAATCAGCACGAGCGGTTCCGGCCATGTCAGCCAGCCTTTCCAGCGAATGAGACGCACCAGACTCGCGACGCCGCACCCGATCAATAAGAGACCCGTCCACGGGCTCTCCGGCTGAGCGATCCAGCTGATCGCCCCTACGAGAACCAGAAGGATTGCACCACCATCCACACGAGAAAAGACTTCCGGGGGCCGAGGGATCTTCTCATTGATGAAGAACTCGCGAGTAAACGTAGGCGTGAGACGCCCGCCGATCACGGTCAACATCACTGTCATGACGGAGAGTGCCAGACGTTCGGGAACATCAGTCGGCCTCCCCTGCAACGCGGACAGGTGAAAGAGCATATTCGCGCCGGCGAAAAAACTGACCAGCACACCGATCGGAACCCGATCCCATGCTCCTGCTGCAATGATCTCCCGCCAAACATAGGCGGCCAAGATAACTAAGAACGCTCCGTCAATACCGACCGTCAGAGGACCTCCGACCGCCGGCACAGTGACGAGCAGCCGCGCAGCCAGCCACAGCAGAAACAGCAGCAGCAGTGGGGTGCCTCTTAACGGCATCCGGTCCGTCCAGTTGGGCATGGCCGTCAGCAGAAATCCGGCGATCAACGCCGGCAGATACCCGAACAACATTTCATGCACATGCCACTCGCGAGCGGGATAGAGAAACTCCCCCTGCACCAGGCCTGCAAAGACGGCGACCCAGACAAGAACCATCAAACCGGCGAAGACCGCCGCACCCAAAAAGAAGAGCCTGAACCCGTACGATAAGAAGGCGGGCCCGTCGTACCGAGGAAACGTCGGCTCATCTTCCTCTTCCGCCGGCACAACGACCGATTGGGGAACGATCGGGAGTTCTTCACCTGTCATACCGGACAGGATTCTCGGCGGTGCATCAGATCTTTGTCAACGGAGTATTCTGAAAACCAGAAGACAGGGTCGACGGGGGCAGCATCGCTGTGCCACCATTCACTCCTGTCATACCACCGACCATCTCTGTCTTCTACCTACGCTGTATCGTTTTGTCACCCCTGCTGTATCAAGAGAGATACGATGCAGAGCCACAAGGCGCGAGGCCATCTCGAACTGCACACGAGGATCGCAGCGCGGATTCAGAACTGGCACGCCTTTGCCTCTCCACGGCAACACACAATTCATCCTGGCATCATCATTGCGTATGCATCTCACTACATACTGAGCACGATCATCCGCGCTCATCCAATCACGAAGGAGGGATTCCCATGAGGTGCACGAAATGCAGTGGGCTGATGGTAGTGGATCATTTACTGGACATGAAGGAAAGTTATCTGCCGATGTGGATGCAGGCCCTTCGGTGCCTGACCTGCGGCAACATCGTGGACCCACTGATCCATTTTCACCGTGCGACCCAGCAAGCACAGAGGGCCAGACGGCTGACGACAGGGTTTACCAGAAAGACGACTCGACCAGCAGTGGCGGCATAATAAGTCTGGCGGTGCTGCAGGACTCATGATTGGTAGACCATGGCCTGTGCTGTGCTCTTTCTTGGACCGGTGCCATTCCATTCAGGTCTTGGGGCACCGCTTAGTTTGTGCATCCGAGGTGGCAAACACACTTCGCCTTCACAACCTTTCTGACTTTAAACTATGCTGCACCGCGTGATCCTCCGACAAGTCGGCCTAGCAGGCTGCGGAAAAACTCATTTTGACCCGTGTCGCCGTCACGGATATTGAGCTGTGAGAGGACGTTGAATATTCATGCAGGATGCGCAAAAAGGCCGTCCAGCAAGGCCGCAGCGAGCGAAGGGGCGAGACGTATGCTTCGGTACGTCGAGCCTCTGAGTGATGCGAGAACGCCGCTGGAGGACTTTTTCAGCATTCTGCTAGAGCCACTGTCGTGTCGCGAAATAGCTGAAGGCAAGGACACAAAGGACTCCCATAATGCACAGCACGGCTGCCCTAACAAGAGGATTGTGAAGCCACTGGAGTGAGCTCTGAAATACGTTGAGAGAGACTGCCATAGGACACCTCTCTTCTCGCAAGGTGCGGGTTGGATGGTACGGTCATAAGGCTACGCTTGGTCGATGAGCCTGTAAAGAGGAGATTACTGGCTCCTGGAGCCAGTTGGCCGGTACCCTTGATCAAAACTCGTGTCATCAAGCCCGATCACATCCTACCAATTCAGTTTCCCCTCTCCCTAATCGGCACATCTCGGCCTTCTTCGGGAAGTCTATCCCCTGCAGGCAGCTACGCTCGGCTTCCCGTAAGGTAGGAATTTCATAGTGCCGCCGTCGAGAAAAGAGATCACCGGCCCCATGAAGTCAGCACAGGCCTCGCACCATAATCAGAAGAACAGAGGTGGCAAATGTGGCTCTAACGCGTACCAAGTCATTCCCTGAGAACTTTTTTGAAACAGTCACCTGCGTTGATCGCCTTCAGCGTTGCACAGCTGATGATCTTGGAGGACCCTTTGGCGTCGTTATAGATCAGGACAGCAAACATTTGGCCGTCGCGACAGGTCACATTCCAAATGGCATCATCCGACTTCGTTGACCCCTGGAAGAAGGTTCGTGTCACGGAGTCACAGCGTTGTCCACTGCCTTGAAGAAACTTGGCGAAGAGCGTGTTCCGGTCTCCCGCTGTCATCTGCAGTATACGGCCATGGGCGGGGTTTGCTGATGCCTCTTGTATCCAGATTCCCCCGAGCAAGAGAACAACAATAAGCGCATGAACCATCTGTTATCCTTCCTGTTGCATATTCTATTAGGCGAGGTAGAGCCAGGACTACGGTCTGTCCTGGTTAATGTGTCGTTCTCCGGGTCATCTTCATGCCCCTCGCAATAATCCGTCCGATGTGCTCCAACAACTCCACCGATTGCTTGGAGTCCATCCTGTTCTGATTCAAGCCCTCGAGCATGTCATGCACGACTGTTTCTTCGGTCTGAGCCATCACGGACGGCGATGGGAACATGGTTTCAGAGAGTCGAGCGCGTGGCTTCTTCGTTCGTAAGACCCGATCAGTCTTTGACCGGTAGAACATCACGAGTGAGGATGCTCTCCGTGAGGCCGCGAAGCGGCTCAACCGGGACATCCAGGAGAAAAAGGGTACACGTTCAGTGACACCTGGAAGAGTTGAGCGGGAAGGTAGTTCGGATGAAAGTTCACAACCTGTTGAAATATGGCGGAGGGGGCGAGATTTGAACTCGCGGATGAGTTACCCCATCTCCGGTTTTCAAGACCGGCACGTTCGGCCGCTCCGTCACCCCTCCGTGTCTTAGATTCGCTGTAAATTCAATGGATTCGTTGGTAGGCGTCTGAGCCCCTTCTCGGTGAGGGTCCGGCTGGGGCGCGTTTTCTGGGTTAGTTAACCTCCTTGGACCTGTCTCTAACAGCTCATCGTCCAGACGGTGGACCTGGTGCCGATGGTCTCCCTCAAAGAGATGCGAGTATACATCCAACGTGATGTTGATGCTACTGTGACCGAGTTGTTGTTGGATATATTTTACGTTCGCATTCTGTTGAATTAACAGGCTGGCGAAGGTGTGCCTCAGGTCATGGAATCGTACCCGCCGAAGCCCAGCCGCTTCTAGACAGGCGTAGAAGCCTTTCCTGAGAACCTCATTCGTCATACGGTTGCCATGTGGCGTCAAGAATACCCATTTCGGGAAGGATTGCCCCTTCATCGAGCTTTCAAGTTGAAGACTCTCTTTCAATTTGATCAACTCGGCTTGTAACTGGGGAGAGAGATCTACGCGCCGGATCCGGTTGGTTTTGGTGGATGTCTCTTGCCGTCTGACAACATTATGCCGGACTTCAATGAAGGATCCCAGGAAGTCAATGTCTTCCCATTGGAGGCCGATCAATTCTCCCTCTCTCATGCCCGTCCGTACAGCACAAAGGAAGAGCGGATAGAGAAACGAATACCGCTCCTTAGTGGTGGCAAGTAAAGCCTTGACCTCGATTGCGGTCAGCGGTTCGATATGGGCGCTTGAGGCCTTGCATCCCTTCACGATCATCCCAACTTTGGACACAGGATTGGCGGTAGCGGTGCCATCGTCAATGGCATGGTTGAACATTTCTCGCAGCGGCGTCAGGATATTCAAAATCGTCCGTTTCTTGAGCCCCTGGCTGTTCCAGGTGGCGACCAAGTCTTTCACATCCTTTCTGGTCACCTGATCCAAGGTGCGAGAGCCTAGGGCAGGGTAGAGGTGCTTCTTACAAACCTGCCGATAGCCTGAGGCTGTTGAGAATTTGCAGTTGTTATCCACGTAGGCACTGAGCCAATTCTCCATGTACCCTTTCAGTGTTGGCATGTTCTGTTCGGGTTGTGAAAAGACTACAGGACTGCCATTGGCCTCGGCCCATCTGATCTTTGCTTCAATCTTCTTGGCAAACTCTAAGGCTACCTTCTTGTCAGAGAACCGCTTCCTCTTGCGACTGTTATTGTGGATGATGGAAACCCACCAGCCAGACTTTCCAGTTCGTTGTGTAACTTTGACTCCCAATTCATCCTCCTTAGATTAGTCGTTTCTGCCTACAGCATGATTGGTTGACATGTTGTCACCATCTTTCTTCCTGCTCTCAGTCATCATCCACACGCGGCGTAGTGCTATAATGCTGGCATAATATCTAATGGCACTGCAACAACGCTATTGACGTCCATAGCAGGGCACAGTAGGGTGTGAACAATGGAATAGGATACCTCATCCAAGGAGCAGTTTAATCCCTGCATCGATTCTCGGTTAGCGATGCAGATGAAGATCCTGGCCATTCAGCAAAAACGGCGACCACATGCCAGAGTGGAGGAAGCCCTTCGTGACCTTCTCAAGAAGTAAAAGGTCAAAGGAAAAACCTATGATGGGGTATTAGGCTACATCCGTCCTGTGCCGCGCCTCTTGCATCTCTCGTAGAGTATTTTCAACCAGAGCATCGATATCGACTTTTGTGACCTGCCGCCTGGTCAAAAACTGGTCAATATCCGTCGGACGAATAAGCACCTTGGTCCTATGGCCAGCTTGATAGCACGGTAAGCCATCAGCGAGCCAACGCTTGACCGTACGGGCAGAAACGCCCGCCCAGGCAGCTGCTTCCTTTAACGGGAGAAATCCTGGACGCTCCATCATTCAGTAACCAATTAGTTAACGCTCAGCACCCCTGCGGATGTGGCCTAGTCAGTGAATCGTCTCGAAACGCTTTCCTAATAGTGATCCACTGTTCAGTCATTGCTCTCTCAAGCACTTATGAGAAGGTTCAGATTTTATAACCATACCGAAAAAGTAGGGGTGGCCACAGAAGCGAAGGAACTCCGGTGTTAGTGCCGGCCGCGTTCCGGGAGGCACTCACCAAGGTCTGCAGAGCGGTGGAGTGGCGCACGAATGTCTGCTGAGGCACCGCGTCTCGAGACGCCGTGCCAGGTGAAGTCTGGCACCGTCGTGTCGCACGATGCGACTCGACCGTGCCGAGACAATACCCGTCGCCCGTCTGGGGATGTGGTACGCGCGAGGCAACCGCGCCACCGAGGACGGTGTCATGCCTGCAGTCGTGCGTGGCCACAGGCTGGGGGATTCTGTTGCCCCGGTGTCGGTGAGGGGCGCAACACGGTCGGGTTCTCAACTGTCACAAGGGGTCAGTTGTGAAACGCTGGACAACGTGAAATAACTGGGCTACAATGTGGCCCAGAAGGGAGCATTGCTACCATGAGTAACACCACCGTTGTGCGTGCTCGGATCGATGAACGCACCAAAAGACAGGCCGCCGCTGCCTTAAAAAATATTGGCCTGACCCTGTCCGACGCCTTCCGCTTGCTCTTGGTGAGGGTTGCGGCAGAAAAAGCGCTTCCCTTTGAGCCGCTGAATCCCAACAGCGAGACGATTGCCGCCATGAAAGCGGCTCGCCAGGGCGATCTGATCAAAGCTGGAAAGCCGAAAGACTTGCTCGGTAGCCTCAATGCGGGAGATTAAATACACCGCCCGGTTTAAGCGAGACTATCGGCGTGAACAATCCGGTCAGCACGGCAAGCACCTCGATACACTGCTGATGGAAGTCGTGAACTTGCTTGTCAATGATACCCCTCTGCCCCGCCGAAATTTTGACCATCCGTTATCCGGGGAATGGAGCGATCATCGTGATTGCCACATTCGACCCGATCTGATCCTGATTTACCGAAAACCCGACAGCACCTCTCTCGAATTGGTGCGTTTGGGATCACACAGCGAACTCGGTTTCTGACGGTCTGTTGCGCCCCCAGCGTCGGTGAGGGGCGCAACAATCTATTGAACAGAAGCCGGTGTGCAGATGGGCTGTGTAAGGCCGTTTAGGATTGGTTCGGCTCTTCAGTGAGGATCGAGGAGAAGAAGAGAAGAAGAGATCGGAAGGAAATACCCTCTTCAGGCATGGCACCACGTCAGAGGTAGCACTGGCAGCCTTCTCTCTCATCAATCTTCACGACGTGGAATTCGATGAGGACGACATCCTTTGGAAGTATCATTGTGACGCGAACTCGGGGAACGGCATTCCACTCACGTGCACAACGTATCACTGTCCGTTCTCGACCGGCACCCTTTCAATTATCAGCTCTCAATTGGGATCCGAACTCTGAGCCACGACGTCACGCCCAGGGCCCGCCGGCTGGCCAATGGCGGTCAAAGCCCTCTCGTTTGGCAGCGGCTCGCATGGGAGGCATCAGGAAGTCTCGCAGTAACTCCACAACCTCATTGAGTGACACCGGCTCAGCAGCAAGATGGCCTTTCCGGACAAAGGCATTCCACTGTGTCTGTTTGAGGCGATCCTTCACAAAATGGTCTGTCAGTGCAGTGGGAATGTCCACCGGGAATGGGGTCTGTCGCCGCGTAAACGTGGCCTGGAGCGCGTGGCTCACGACAGAGCCCTTAAACGGATGACCTTTGGCGAGAAGCCAAATGTCATAAAAATCCTTCATTCGGCTGTTTGCTGAATCCAGGATCACCATCGCCTGAAATTTCTCTGCGATTGCACTCTCAGGAGAGTACGCCAGAAGATGGGGGGAGGGAAAATCTAGGAGCGCCGGGAAATCAATCGGAATCGGCCCTGGAACGATGACGTCACCAAATCCGACATCCACCTGCATGTTGAGCCGGATCTTCCCAATATGGGACAGGAACGCGACACGGATGCCTCCATACTGATCCTCAAGGCGGATAGGCTGGGCTCGCACGGTGGCTGCCTCGAAGCGGCAGCCGTCATCCGGCACCGTGTGCACACAGATGTCCTTGATGACCTGCTCCAGCTCATCCTGGGACAAGATCTGTCGCCCCATCAGATCCACATCGATCGTCGGACGCGACAGGGGCGCATCCCAGAGCCGAAGCATGAGCGCCCCCTTGAGATATAACCGGGTGGCATGTGGAGACTGACTGAGGCGGAACAGGAATCGTTCAATGGCAAAATACTGGAGCAACTCTTGAAGAGGCCGGCCTTGCTTTTTCGCGTGATTGAGCAGCCGCTGATGAATCGATGCCGGCAGATTGGATGGATGACCGGCCATCATGTGAGTGCCTCCAGATACGGACGCATAACACGTTCCACTCGGCAGAGGCGCGCATACTGAAGCAGTGCACGGGGCGTCACGCGCTTCCGCTCACGGGCCAGTCGCAGCGCCTCAATGGCTACATCGATACCGATTTTATTCCGAAACTTGAAGCAGTCCACCACCGTCTTTGCTGGGCCATAGACGCGAAGCGGGACCCCCTCGATGGAATGCGTTTCGATCCCTTCCGTGTACGCAGCGCCCGTCATCAGAAATACGCGAAGCGGAGGATGGTCGAGCCGTGGATACCGGGTCCGACGAGGCAAGGCAATCTGGACCTCGTGCGGGATTTGGGTGGTGAGGCCATGGAAAGAGAGTGCCGAAATGAGACAAATCACGGCCTGCGGGACTCGACGTGCCACGACAAGAAGATCCGGATGGCTTGGCTCCGGCAGGTCGGCCCGCCGATACACTCCCCGGGTCACCGCGACAAGCCACCCGGTGTCACGAAGGCGGTAGAGAATGCGCGGATGGATCCCAAGCTTCAGGGCATGAGAAGTCCGTAGCACGCCTCGATGGCGTCGGAACACAGCTTTAGCTTGGCGATCCATCTGAACGCGCTTCATAGGTATGGATAAATATGCATGCACTTACAGATAAATGCAAACACTTTTATCCAGACGAGAACCACTGCTGGCAAGTTCGATTCACGATTTCCTGATTCCACGTTATTCAGCAACCGACAGCTGATTCCACACTGATCCTGTTCTCATCGAGTTCCAACGGCACAGGGTGTTCGGCGAAGAGTTCTGCACTACATTTATAAGCATTCAGGATGCAGGAATCGCACTGCAGGCTTCGCTGGGCGAGTGACTTCGGCAGGCAGGCCTCCGAGGCACCGCGTCGGGAGACGCCGTGCCCGGCGGAGTCCGGCACCGTCGTGTCGCGCGACGCGACTCGACCGTGTGGATGGGTTTGGCGACTATAGAGACGTTCCTTGAGTCAACTGTCCAGTCGGCATGGATCGCCACACCCTGCACGCGAACGCTCAGATAGCGTGGGGGGGCTTAGGAGGCCTGTTTCATGCTCTCCAACCCACGGAGAATGAAGACGCGCATCAGGACCTGATAGGGAATGCCTTGATGGGCCGCTAGCGCCTTCAGTTCTTTGAGGGTGCGCTCGTCGAGGGCCACACTTGTCGGTTTCTTCTTCGCCGTCTTGTACCGTCGCATGGCCGCGAGCACATGCTCGGGCGCGAGGTCAAAGGGGCCTTTATAGGTTGGGGAAGATTTCACGCGCCATCGTGTCATATTGGCTTCGCTCCTTTCGATGCGCCGGTCGGGCGCTGATCACGCGGATCTTGCTGCCTCGGAAAGTAAAGGCGATCTGTAGTACGCGTTCACGGTCCGACTGACCCACCAGTCCCAGGCGCAGTTCGTTAACAATAGGGCTAGTTTGTACGCCGAGTGGGACGGCTCGTTTCAGGCGAAACACGCTCTCTACCTCGTCGGTGGTCACGTCGTGCTTGGTCGCATTCTTGGTGCGGTTGCCCTGATCCCATTCGAACGCGAACGTCGTCGTGTCCAAGATCCAGGTCAATAACCATTCAACAAACAGCCATGTCGCCATATGCCACTATCAATACACTATCATAACACTATATCTACGAAACATACCAGGGATCCCACGCACGCGTCGCGCCAGCTCCATGCACCGTCGTGTCGCGCAACGCGGCTCAACCATGCGGAAGAGCATATGCGTCGCCCATCAAGGGATGTGGCACGCCCGTGGCAACCGCGCCACCGCGGACGGTGTCACGCGTGCAGCCGTGCGTGGCCACAGACTGGGAGATTCTGTTGCGCCCCCGCGTGGGTGAGGGGCGCGACACCATGGTGGGAAGAGGTCGGTGGGCGAGTCCGATGTCTGAGTCCGTTCCTGGTCGGCCAAGCTCTTCGAGGGTGATCGAGGACCAGAGTGAGGGATACCATCATGGGGCCAGGAACCGCCAGTGTCGCGTTGTGCGGTCTGAACAAACCGCACAACCACAACAGAAACCTGCGTAGCATTTCACTTGTTTCGGTTATTGCGATTATTTCGATTGGTTGCTATACTGCCTTCAGAGAAGAGAGGAGCGAATCCATGACCACGTCGACCAGAGAACCGATTGTGCCGACCGCTGAGGACGCCGCGCTCGCGAAGAAAGCGCTCCATGCCTTGGCATCGCATCAAAACCAGTCTATGGATCTCCACGTTCAGATTATTCAGAAGCGGAAAACCCCTGAACGTCTGTTGTTGCCTCCTTCGGCTGTGCGACTTCTGTTCACCATCCTTGATGAAATGTCGGCGGGCAATGCCGTCACACTGATTCCGGTCCATGCCGAACTCACGACGCAAGAGGCCGCGGACGTGCTGAATGTGTCCCGTCCGTTCCTGGTGCATCTATTAGACGAGCAGAAAATCCCCTACCGCAAGGTGGGCACCCACCGGCGCATTCTCTTTGCGGATCTCATGCGCTACAAACATCAGATCGACGCGGACCGCCGTGCGACTCTCGATCAACTGACCCAAGACGCGCAAGCGCTGAAGATGGGCTATTGAATGTGGCCACCTTTATCGCGCTCTACGATGCCTGTGTCCTGTATCCTGCGCCTCTCCGTGATCTGCTCCTCGAACTGGCTGTCACGGATCTGTTTCGCGCCAAATGGTCCTCACACATTCATGACGAGTGGATACGGGCGGTCCTTGAGGATCGACCAGACCTCACTGCTGCGCAGCTCCGTCGTACGAGAGACCTCATGGACGAGCATGCTCGTGACTGCCTCGTTGAGGATTTTGAGGAGGTGATTCCCTCCCTCACCCTGCCAGACCCGAATGATCGGCATGTCCTGGCGGCCGCCATTCGCGGGAGGGCTGACGTGATTGTCACCTACAATCTCACGGACTTTCCCGACAAGGAACTCCAGAAATACGGCATCACGCCCCAACATCCCGATGAGTTTCTGCTGCACCTTTTCAATCTGGCACCCAGCATCGTCTGCGCTGCTGCCAGAACGCATCGGGCGAGGCTCAAACACCCTCCCAAGACCACGGTTGAATACCTCGATACGCTTGAACGCCAATCGTTGACACAGTTCGTGGCGGAGCTTCGTCCCTACGCCGCTCATCTTTGATTCTTACCCCCCTTCTTTCACCGCCATGGTGGAAATTCCCCGGGAACCTCGCGAGAGCCATTCGGCATTCCAACGCGTTCAGCAATCAATAAAGCCGGGTGCATCGTCGCCTGCTGGTCGGCGACCGTGTCACGCTCAAGACCGTTCCGAAGCGGACTCGTGGACCCTCTTGCACCTTGCCGAATGGGCTTGGTCGCTTCGGTCTCTGTGAACAGGACCTTCTCGCCTCGTTCGGTGAATCGGCTCTGCCATGCCGTGCTGGTGATACGTGGAGCCACCTTGTGGTTTCTGGTCCGGTGCCTGTGCGCATCCGGCCGTCGCCCTGGCTTTCCACCGGTGGGCTGCGTCGATCATGCCCGCGCACCGCGAACGATCGCGTCGTCGTTCACGGGCATTCCTCCGCATCGCGCCCGCCGGCCCGCCAGGTGCCGACGGCCTCTCTGTCTCCTTTGTCGTCGCTGTGTGGCCTCCACGCCTGGTGAGAGGCCAACACATCAACTCTAACTTAAAGGAGACAACACTATGGCACCTCAAGACAAAAAACCCAAGCCGGTCACCACGCTTCGATGCAGCCGCATCAAGGCAAGCATCTGGAAGAACGAGGGCATGAACGGTCCGTTCTACAACGTGACCGTCGCCCGCTCGTACAAGGACCGAGATGGAATTTGGAAGAATTCCGAATCCTTCGGAGTCGCAGACCTCGACGCGCTGATCGTCGTCGCCCAACAGGCGACACGCTGGATCGCGGAGCGGTCGGAACGCTGATCGCCGTATGGAAGCCTCCGGCCCTCGGGTCGGGGGCTTCCTTCATCGCAAGAAAGGAGATATTCAATGGAAACATACTTGGAATGCGCGAAACTTCTGAACGAGCTCCTCGCCGGTGCACGCGCGGTGCGGATCACAGTCCGCGGCTACCTGCCACTTTCGGTCGAGGAGATTGGAACCAGTGGAGACGGGCACCGGTTGGTGTCCCTCTGCCAGTATGGTGAACAGAACGGCGACCTGATGCGTGATTGCGATTTGGTGTTTCTGGTCACGGAACTGTCCGACGGCGTGGCAGCCGAACCGGTGTCCTTCCGGAACGACTACCTGGGGCTTTCTCAAGAAGTGTATCGGTATGACGAGACGGGCAGACGTACCCACGTCGTGCCCACGCTGAAACAGGACTTGGCGAAGTTTGCCGAGAGCTGGTTTGCCAATCTGAAAGATCAGGGATTCTTTGACCTGACCGCGGTGCGAGAGATCCTGTCCCCGTGATCTGGTCGATCCATTGACGGGGCATGAGGTACCGCGATCATGCCTCATCAAAGAACCCTGGCAGAACATTGCACGTGCGAGGCTTACCGCTTCGTGCCGAGAAAGAGATAGCTGGTGGTCCTGGCACTGTTGAGGGCGGCAATGTAAAGCTGGTTCGTCGCGGCGTCATAGAAGGCCACCCCCGTGAGCGTCTCACTTCCCTGGCGACAGGCGCCACCTTCCAATGTCACAGCGGTATGAAACACCTTGCCCGTTGTCCGAGGAGACAATGTCCCAGCAAGAAAGCATCCATCTGTGGAATGCCCGGAAAGTGTCCCGGTTGCATCAACGGTCACTGTGACCTGGTGATTGTCGGCACGGAGCTCAGTATAGGTCCCGGCCACCTGAGTCAGATTCGGGGCCGACTCAGAGTCCCCATCGTATGTACCCGTGAAGCTCTCTGTGTCGCCAGTGACGTACGCGATCGTCCCGTGAAAGCTCTTGTTCGGGACATAGGTGCCACGCATCGTCGCTGCGCGAATGCCCGGGCTTTCCAGATTGAAATCCCTCGTGTTCGAGGAACCGAAGGAGCCGGAGTGTGAGGTGCCAGTGCCCTGAACGAGTCCAGCCAGGACGGTGGGATTGCCTCTTGCCGTGTGGAACAGCCAATAGGAGCCATCCTCCAGGACCAGTCCAGCGACGGCGCGGCCTGTAGAAGCCGTGCCCCTCCAGCGACCTTCAGCCGAGATGGCCGTGGGCTGCGGTAGAGAAGCCACATTGCTCTCGCTATACCCGCCACCACAGGCGGCGGGGGCGAACCCGCTATTGAAACAGTTGGCAAAGCTGCCACAGGCCACGAGCCCGCTGATCAAGCCGATGAGCAGAAGGCATCGAAGCCTATTTATCCAATTCAGGTGCATGGTACTCGCCTCAACAACGCACAGCCGGTGCCCTATGTCCCAGATTAACAAGAACATAACCCCACTCATATGGGGGACCCTGAATTACTGGAAACCGCACCAGCGAATCCCAATGTCAGCCAGTCCACCTTGCCGGAGGCCCCACCGACCGGCCGATTCGGGGCCCTTTTCTGGCGTCCTGCGCACAGTCTGAACGGTTGCTCTGTGGTCTTGGTCGGTATCGTCAGAGGCATGGTGTAAGACCGATTTTAAGAGGTTGCAGAGGCATGGTGTAAGACCGATTTTAAGAGGTTGCAGGATATGGCCTCAAGGCCCAGTTGTCTTATATCTTTGGTGTGTTGTATGCTTTCGCCCATGCGTGTTGATGCCTCTCATCACTGTGGTCACTGTAACGCTGGACTGACCCTGACTCTGCTGGGCCTGTGGGGATGACCACGAAACGCACCACTACGATCACCGTGGATTTGGGAGAGCTGAAAGCACCCTGGCAGGCTTGGTGTCAGCAGCAGGGGGTTACGCCGAGCCATGCCCTTCGGCAGGTCTTACGGCAGGCCCTGGACGGGCACCCCACACAGGCCGCTCCTCCTCGGCTGCGCGTCACCCGGCGAAGAGAACGAGCCACCGCCCGCATGAAACTGAATGTGACGCCCTCCGAACTCGCCGCACTGCGAACCTGTGCGCGGCATGAGGGCTATCAGCCCACGGCCTGGGTGGTCGCAATGATTCGCACCAAATTGACGGGGGAACCCCATGTGGGGCAGCCGGAGCTCGCTGCGCTGACCCGATCGAATCAGCAACTCCTTGCTTTGGGACGGAACCTGAACCAGATCGCGAAAGTCTTGAATACTTCCCCTGAGAACCGGGGTGCGTTTCGGGTGGAGGTGATCACCGAACTCTCCCGTGTGATCCGAACCCACACCGACAGAGTCTCTGATGTCTTGCGCGGGACGGTGGCGCGCTGGTCTCTCCAATGAGTCCTTCAATTAGTCCAATCGACCTGAAGCTGGATGAGTGGGGGAGTCGGCTCTTCAATGTCTCAACGGAGACTCTCCCACGGCCGAGGTCCAACAGGAATAGTCGTCTGAATTCCGCCAAGCACGTGAGTACTGGCGGACGGCTCAGCACGTCACAGGCTCGGGCGACCTATGTCCGGCAGAAACTGCAGTCCATGGTCCGGCGTGCGCCGCAAGTCGTGGTGAAACTCGTCAGGGCGCCGAAGGGGATGAAGGGCATCTCGAACAACCTCACGTACATTTCGCGGGATGGCCAACTCGAGATCGAGGATCAAGACGGTCAGGTGATTCAGGGGAAGGACGCCGTGGCCGATCTGAAAGCCGAATGGCACGATGGGGGGACACCGATCCTCGCAGACTCCACGATGCGCGATGCCTTTCATCTGGTTCTCTCCATGCCGACCAGGACGGATCCGTTGTCCGTGCAACGCGCGGCCAGGGACTTTGCAACCCGGGAGTTTTCAGGATTTCAGTATGTGATGGTCCTCCACACGTTCGAGACCGATCCAGATCCGCATCCCTCTCCGCATCCGCATGTCCACCTAACGGTAAAAGCTGCTGGTCTCGATGGGATTCGGCTCAATCCGAGAAAGGCCGATCTCCAACGGTGGCGGGAGGGGTTTGCGGAAGCGTTACGCGAACATGGCATTGAGGCCACGACCACGAGCCGGATTCACCGGACCACACATGAACGGTGGACGGTGCGGCATCTGTCTGAACCGAGCAAAAAAGGGGAGACGCTGGAGCGGTTGAAACGCACCACGCGCCGACATGGACGAGTCCAGGAAGTCATACGGAATTATGAGCAGGTGATGCGGGCGTTAGCCCGGTCAGATCGTGGGGAGGATCGGCAACTGGCCGCAGACCTGGTTCGTTACTTGAGTGATCGATCGCGGGACGTCTCGAAGACTCGTTCGCCAGAGCGCGACCGATCGTCTTAAGATGCCGCACCGTCCGTCTCTTGGTGCTTAATTTATTGTTGCACCGACTGTGTCACAGACCTGGGATCTTAGGGGGCTTCAGGCTGAACTGTTGTATTGTCCCGGGCGCAAGGAGACGGCGTTAACCGTTGGAGGCGTTCACCCGAATGCAATCGTTTTGGGTCAGGTGTGCAATGTGAATATTGTGGACCGAGATGCTCGGGTGTGGTCATCTAGGAAGTTAGAAACATCGGTATCCTCGGTGATTTTTCAGGAAGAAACGGGTAAGCTTCGCCGGCCAAACTAGGCGTGTGGAAAACAATCTCGAAACCAGATGAAGTACACTGACCGGCAAAATGAGGCGATTCAATGCATTGATCAGAATCTGCAAATCATTGCCTGTGCTGGATCGGGTAAGACGCAGGTAATTTCGGCCCGCATCGTCAACATCCTCAAGACAAAGCAAAGACAGGGTATTAGTCCGGCCAATATCGTAGCCTTTACCTTCACTGAGAAATCAGCTGGAGAATTGAAGGATCGGATTCACCGACTTTGCAAAGAAGAACTCGGATCGGACCTCGGCCTTGCTGAGATGTTTGTCGGTACTATCCATGCCTATTGTCTCAACCTGCTCCAGGCGCCCCCTCTATACAAGTTCCTTAAATATACCGTGCTGACGGATGTGCAGCAGCGCCTCCTCATCGATCGAAACAGTACCAAAAGCGGCCTCACGCAGGTTCCCCTCCTCAGCGGCGGCAAGTTGGAGCGCTGGAAAGATTCCCGCCTATATCAACAACTCCTCGGGATCTATGGCGAGGGAAACGTTACCCTGAAGAAGGTGCCAGCTGAAGTGAAGTCGGCAGTACAGCAGTATTACGAACTGCTGGAAGACAAAAAGTACCTCGACTTTACAATGATCATCGCCCAGGCGGTCGCTGAAATTCAGAACAACAATGCATTGAGGGAGAAGGTCTCCAACCAATTAAAGTATTTGGTCGTAGACGAATACCAAGACGTGAATCCACTACAGGAGATGCTGATCCGGCAGCTTCACGATCTTGGGGCAAACTTGTGCGTGGTGGGGGACGACGATCAGACCATTTATCAGTGGCGGGGAAGCGATGTCAGAAACATCATTGAGTTCGCCGAGCGGTATCCGAAGGTCAAGCAGGTTCCTTTGAATGACAACTACCGGAGCAGTTCGGGCATTGTTCTAGCGGCTCGGCAGGTTATAGAGAACAACAATCCCGCTCGTCTTCCTAAGAAGATGGAAAGTACCGACGCACAGCCGCACCAGCGGGGAGATGTGTTGGCGCTTGCGTTCAATGATCCAGACCAAGAGGCAACCTGGATTGCCGGGAAAATTAAGGCTCTCCACGGCACCTCATATAAAGACAAGAAAGATTCCCAAGCACGAGGGCTGACTTATGCAGACTTCGCAGTTCTTTTGCGGAGTGTGCGTAACGATGCACCGCAGATTCTCTCCGCGCTTGATGCGGCAGGCATTCCGTACATCGTTGGGGGGATGAACGGTTTGTTCGATACGGCTGAAATACAGGCCATGCGCGCCGCGTTTTTCTTTCTGGCCGATTTCGCACCTAACGATGGACACCGGATCACAAAGACGCAGCTTGAGACAATCCTGACTCAGGGCGGCCTAGGCCTCATTACGAAACACGTCGCTGCCGGCATCGAGTTCCTTGAAGTCACAAAAAGCAAGATTGGTCAGGAGATGGATGCCAAGTTGTATCTTCAGCGTGTCTATTTGGATTTTCTAGAGGCGATTGGATTGAACGAGGAGGCTATCACTAAGGTCGGCGGCGCTGGCCGGGGCGAGATTGTCTACTTCAACCTCGGGAAGTTCAGTCAGGTCATCTCTGACTTCGAGCATATCAATTTCAACACCAACCCCCAGGATCTCTACCCGGCTGTTGCTGCCTTCCTGCACTACCAGGCCCCCGATTACTATCCTGAGGGGTGGGAAAGCACAGCATCCGCGAAACCGGATGCCGTGCAGGTGATGACTGTCCATCAGGCTAAAGGAATGCAATGGCCGGCCGTGTTTGTGCCCTGCTTAAGGCAGAATCGGTTCCCCTCACGGAGACAAGGAGGTCGTTCCGTATGGCACATTATTCCAGATTCAATTGTTCGCAATGCAGACCGGTATAAGGGAACTGTCGAGGACGAACGACGATTGTTCTATGTAGCCCTGACCAGAGCAGAAAAGTATCTGTTCGGCAGTTGGGCACCGCTCGCTGCCAATCAACAGCAACGAAAGGTTTCAGAGTTTTACCGCGAACTGACCGACAGCGAGTTCGTTTTGACAAAGGAATCGAAATCAGCGGTGCCGGTTCAGGTCACGCCTAAACCCAGAAGAGATGACGTGGTACAGGCGCTCACCTTCAGTGAGCTCAAATACTATTTTGAGTGTCCCTACCTTTTCAAGTTACGTTTTCTTTACGGGTTCGACACCCCGATCAGTCGCGCTCTTGGCTATGGGAAGTCGCTCCATGATGCCCTGGCAGAAATTCATGCCGAATCCTTAAAAGGAAACATCCCAACAAAAACAGATGTGCCAAGGCTCGTTGAGGACCATCTTCACCTTCCTTTTGCAAATAAACCGATTGAAGACAATCTCAAACGTGCAGCCCACAAGGCCTTGACTGGCTACCTCCAATCGCACGGGCAAAATCTGAGCAAGCTGGAACACGTCGAAAAAGTCATTGAGCTTAAGTTGGCAGAAGGTATCGTCGTGAGTGGCCGGATTGATTTGATACGTAAGACTGATACTAACGAAATCGTCATCGTAGACTTCAAGTCAGATGAGCGGGCGCAAGCCGAAGATCTCTCTCAGAAACAACTGCACATCTATGCTGTAGGCTATGAGCAGCTGTCTGGGAAGCGAGCAGATTTGATCGAAGTGCACAATTTGGATAAGGGCGGGGCGACGCGAGAAGTCGTAGATGAATCTCTGATGAAAGCTACAGTAACCAGCGTAGTGGAGGCTGGACGGAAGCTGCGAGAAAATCAGCTACCACGCTTACCAACCTGGTGCGATAAGTGCGCTTCTTGCGATATGGTGGAAGTGTGCCGACAACGGGAAGCCCCACGACCAAAATCAGCGTCCTGAGGAACGAGCAAATGCCCAAGAATGATAAAAAGAATGCACAGAAGAAAGTCACTCGTTACACCTACGATGACATCAAAGAGCCACGCACGCCCGAAACCGGACATACATCGTTGTTGCCTGCCGAAGAACAGGTGGTCACTCTGCCGATGGACAACGGATGGAGCAAGGCGATCAAGGTCGGGAAATTGCCAGAGGAGGACAAGGGGCCGGTGGTGGTAGACATGGATCCGGCTGCAGATCCGGTGCTCTTCTGGGCCGGCAAGCGGAACCGACGCGAGGTGCCGGTGTTGCCGCTCCAACGAAACGAAATTGTCTCCGAGTCTCGTATCGCGCAGATCATTGAGCGGGCCCGGAGGGCAGCCGACGAGAAGTCGGGCATGGCCCAGCAAGGGCACCTATTCGCCGATCTTGAGAAGACGTTACGTGAGAGCGATCGGAGCAAACGCGTCGAGTTCTATACCCACGAAGAGGGCTGGAAGAACAAGCTCATCTGTGGCGACTCGCTGCACGTAATGGAGTCACTGCTACACTACGAGAATCTCCGCGGCAAGGTGCAGATGATCTACATCGACCCGCCGTACGGCATCAAATATGACTCAAACTTCCAGCAGCGGGTAGATTCGACAAAAAACGACGAAAAGAATGCGGTCGACGATGTGCTGACCATCAAGGCCTTTCGCGATACATGGACTCTCGGAATCCACTCCTAATCTTTCATACCTCCAAGAACGCCTCTATCTGTGTCGCGAACTGCTTTCAGATTCGGGATCTCTATTTGTCCAGATCAGCGATGACAACACACACCTTGTTCGCAGTCTGCTTGACGAGGTGATGGGCAAGTCCAACTTCTGTAGCCTCATATCTTTCAACAAGACAACCGGCCAGACAAGTCGCTTGGTCCCGACTGTCTGTGACTATCTGGTGTGGTATGCCAAGGACATTGGCCAGTTGAAGTACCGGCCAATACTGCTGCGCAAGGAGTTTGGTGGCATTGGCAGTGTTGAATACACAAACGTCGAGTTGCCAGATGGGACTATTCGCCGCATTGAAGATGACGAAATAGAAAACCCTTCACGCCTCCCGCAAGGCGCGCGTGTCTTCGCAACCGGCGACATAACTGCGGACGGTTGGTCTGAGGGTGGTTCTGCTGATATCCGGCTGCCGAACAAGATGACGCTCAAGTGTGGGCCGAATCTGCACTGGAAGGTCTCCTCGAAAGGCATTCTGCGTCTCTTTGAGAAACACCGACTCCTCCCTCGTGAGGGGCACCGCATCTACAAGCGGTACTACGACGATTTCCCATACATCCCGCTTTCTAACGTATGGACAGACGTTCGAGGAGAGCCTGGGAAGTCATATGTTGTACAAACATCTTCGACTGTCGTTTCACGTTGCCTTTTGATGACGACCGACCCTGGCGACCTGGTCTTCGATCCCACGTGCGGCTCGGGTACAACTGCCTACTGTGCAGAACGCTCCGCACGGCGGTGGATCACGTGCGACTCATCACGTGTCGCCGTGAATGTTGCGCGAAAGCGTCTACTCTCGGCTGTCTACGACCACTACGCCACTCGAAATGGCACCGTTGCCTCCGGGATCAAACTGGAAAGCGCCACGCGGGTTACTATGAGCTCCTTGGCGTACGACCGCGAACCCGAGAAGGTAGATCTTGTTGATCAACCAGTAATAGACAAATCGGCAGTGCGGGTGACCGGACCTATCGAGGTCATGTCCCTGGGCCGCTATTCGATCGAGGACTGGAAGGGCTACGTCGTTCGAGAGTCCGGCGTTGGTGAGGCAGCTAAACTGGAGAACTACATTGAGGTCATCTGCCGCCTCTACCGCAAGGACGCGGCGATCCAAGGTGCGACTGGGCTGGTGCACGCGGTGGCGGAGAACGAGAAGCACAAGATCGCGATCTCCGTCGGGCCGCTCTCGGGGCGCGTCACGGCCAAGCAGATCAATGATGCCGTTCAGGATGCGCTCGCCTCAGGCATCCTCGAAGTGCATGTGCTCGGCTGGGCTTTCGAAGCGAACGTGGGTGAAGTGAAGTCGCAACTTGAGAAGCGCGGCAAGGTAAAAGTCGAGCTCATCATGATTAGGCCTGACACCCTTGCGGAGGGGCTCAAGGCTACGCAGCCGGAAATGCTGTTCTCACCGCTTGCGCTACCGGACATCGAAGTGGCGGTCGACAAGAACGGCAAAGAGAAACATCTCCGCGTCATACTCAACGGTGTTGCGCTCTTCGACCGCAAACGCCGCACAACCGAGTACAAGGCCGCCGACTCGGGCTATGTCTCGGCCTGGTACCTCGATGAGGACTATGACGGCGACTGTTTCGTGGATTGCCAGATGTTCTTCGACTTTAAGAAGACACCAAACATCAAGGCCGCGCTCAAAGCCGAGGTGGACCCAGAGGAATATACACTCCAGTTGACCTCCCAACGATTTCCCGTTCGAGGATACAATCGGATTGCGGTGAAGGTTGTGGACGTGTATGGCAACGAGTCAACCGTCGTTCGTGATATCACCTGACCAGAATTAGGGGGGGAAGTTATGGCGCAGGGACGGCCGAGCAAGTGGGCAAGTGTGAAGATCAATCAAGACATCTGGCTAGACAAGTCTGGAATAGAAATCGTGGTCTGGGACAAGTACGGCAGGAAGCGAAAAGGCACTCTCGTCGTCTCTATTGGCGGACTTCGTTGGTATGCATTCAAGAACAAGAAACCTGCGAGTTCTTACAAGTGGAATAAGTTGTAGACAGATTGAAGTGAGTCCTATCGCATGGCTTATGTTGTTGACCGTGTAGTTATTTGCGACGCCTTCCGAGAACCTGACAAGCATTACCAGCTTATGACCGGTGGAAGATCGAAGCTTGTCTCGGGACGGCGGCCTTCCGTGCGCTTCCTCGCCTCGGCCAAAGACGCAAAAGGAGGCATCGCCGGTGTAGTGGGCAAAGAGGCAGGGCTTTTCGAAGACATGCTCACCTCTAGCGAGCAGCACAACGATTTCGTCAACCAGCTTCGCAACGAGGTGCGTGCGTGGCGCGACGCTGGTTACCCTGGGACAGCACTCGTTACCCGACGGCTACTTGAGTGGTGGTTCGAACGCGATGAAGAGCGGCGGGCAATCGGACGGCGTTTCTTCTTCTGTCAACAAGAGGCGGTTGAGACCGTCATCTATCTTTACGAGGTTCAGAGTCGGCAGAAGATGCCTGAGACAGGCGACCTGCTGCGTTATGCGCTTAAGCTGGCCACAGGCACTGGTAAGACTGTGGTAATGGCGCTCTTCGTCACCTGGTCAACCCTGCACAATCGTAAGGTGAGCGGCTCATCACTTTCGGCGAATTTCCTCGTGCTGGTGCCTAATTTGACGGTGCTTAGTCGTGTGAAGGGTATACCGAGAGGCGATGGGCTTGACCCATCAGGTGAGCACAACCTCTATACAGCCTTCGATATAGTGCCCCCTGAGTACCGGGACGACTTCAAACCCAATGTGGCGGTTCGCAATTGGCAGGGTATCCAACTTGAAGCGAAGAGAGAGGATTGGATTTCCGATGAAGTCGTAGAGGAGGGCCGCTTCATTCCGGCTGCGGTGCTATGGGCCATGCGACGACGGACGCAGCAGGACCCGAACGCCGTGATTCGACGGATGCTCGGTGGATGGCGAGATGTGGTGGTAATCAACGACGAGGCGCACCATGTGTATGGCGAGAAGCGCACGCGTAAGGGAGAAGACCCTGATTACATCAAGTGGAGCAAGATCATTGACCGGGTGTCAAAGGCAGCAAAGCTGTCACTGGTCTTAGACCTCTCAGCCACACCATGGTATGGGTCCGGATCGTCTAAGCCAGAAGGCACACTCTTCGAGTGGCTCGTCTCAGACTTCCCGGTCTATGACGCCTTTGAGTCCGGCCTTGTAAAGGTGGTGCGACTACCCGACCCAGATGAGAAGGGACGTATCTATCTGGATCTGTGGGACCTCGTCAAAGGAGCGAAGACCAAGGAGGAATATATCCGTGCTTGCAAGGGCGCGATCGCGAGTATTTACTCGTCTTGGAGGAAGGATTACGACGAGTGGAGTTCGACGCTAGAGTTCGCCCGCGGGCCAAGTCCAGTGCTGTTATGCGTCGCAGATAACGCCACGCGGGCCGGCTGGCTATTCGAGCACCTGACTCGCGAGTACGATTTGCTGCGCAATTCTGATGAAGATGACCGCAATTGCTGGGTGACAATCCAGATTGACTCAAAAGTGTTTGATGCCGACAAGGGCAACGAGGGCATCATTCGCGAGATGGTTAATACGGTTGGCAGAAAGGGAAAGCCGGGCGAGCATGTGCGCTGTATCGTGAGCGTGAACATGCTCTCCGAGGGGTGGGACGTGCAGAGCGTGAGCCACATCCTTGGTCTTCGTGCATTCGGCTCACCGCTGCTCACTGAGCAGATTATCGGTCGTGGGCTGAGACGCACGAACTATGATGTATTGAACCAACCTCTCGATGAACGTCCGGATGGTTCCGAGGAGACGGTGGATGCCTTCGGCATTCCCTTCGTAGGGTTCCCCGTCGAAAAGCGGAAGCGCCCAAAGGCTGGCGAATGGGGCCAGAAGCCGGTATGGATCGAGGCAGACTTGAAGAAGGAGAAGTTCCGCATCCGCATTCCTAACGTCCGATCGTGGGCTGTGGGAGTGACCGACTCGCTCGCGGATCTTGTTCGGGTCGAGGAGCTGCCAGAAGTTCGCCTTAATCCTAAAGAAACGCCGCCTGAGGTGCATGTACGTCCAGTCGTCGGTGGTCAGCCTGAAGCAATAATGACGCTGGAGGAATTTCGGAAGGAGTGGCCACTTCTCAAGACCTCTTTCCTTATGGCAGAGGAACTGTTCGATGCAACGAATCCAGGATCTGCAGCGGACCTTGGCATTGGCCCTACCTTCGACGAGTTGCTCGATCTGAGTCGGCGCTATCTCAACTCGCGCGTGCGCCCGCTTGAAGCGGATGGACGAAAGAGCGATCCGCGCGATGTTGGCATCTATTACTGGCGTAGGCAGTCGCTGGATGTACTCGAAAATGCTGTGCGAGGTGTCGGCGTAGGTGGAGTCGAGCCGGTACCAATCCTCGGAAGCCCTGAAATGCTCGACTCAGCAACTCTGCGCCGTTTCCAATGGACCGGCGTGCTGGCCGACGGCAAACGCTGCCACACCAACAAGGTGCCGTGCCACACTGATCTCGAGAAACGATTTGCTGATTTCCTTGATGGCGCCAAGGACGTGGTCCGCTACTTCAAGAATGAACGATTTGGCTTTTCGGTGACCTATTACGAAGACAATCGCCCTCGGCAGTACTATCCCGACTTCGTCATCGTGGTGCGTGAGGCCAGCGGACGTGAAATCTATTGGCTAGGCGAAACCAAAGGGGAGATTCGTCACAACACGGCTCTCAAGCGCGAAGCTGCACACCTTTGGTGTGAACGAATGAGCGGGACGCGTTATGGAACTTGGAGGCATCTTTTTGTGCAGCAGCGAAACTTTGAGAAAGCACTGAATGCAGGCGTATCCACATTCGCTGAGCTGGCAGAAACCTTGGTGCTGGCCAAGCCCGAGCCGCAGCTACGCCTCGTTGCTATTAGTGAAGACCGAGTTCTAAAGGAAGCGTTCAGGACGCTTCTTCCGGTGTATTCACTCAAGGCTGCGGCAGGCTATTTTGGTGGCGGGGAAGCAGTAGAGCAAGAAGGATGGGTGGAGGCCGGTGGTGTCGGTGAGCTGGATGAACGCATGTTTGTGGCTCGGGCCGTGGGACGGTCGATGGAGCCTCGTATCCACGACGGAGACTTCTGCGTATTCAGAGCCAACCCTGTTGGCTCGAGAAAAGGCAAGATCGTCCTAGCTAAGTATCGTGGGCCAGCGGACCCGGACACCGGAGGATCCTTCACGGTGAAGAAGTATACGTCGGAAAAGAATGCCAATGCGGAGACCGAATGGCGTCATGGGAAAGTTACATTGTCGCCACTGAATCCTGAATTTCAGCCGATTGTTTTGACGCCGGAATCAGAGGGCGAAGTGCAAATTGTTGCAGAGTTTTTAGTGGTCCTGGGAAGGGTGTAATGGATCAGTGAGGGAGAAGGACTCAAACAAGCTGATCCGGAACAGTGTCGAACTATTACCACCCTGCCGACGATGGTTGCACGGTGCTCTTGTGGGGCAGTAACATAACGGACCTCGATCCTTTTCCAGGAGGGTCCTATGCCACTGCTTCTCCTCTTGCTCCTTCTAGTCCCTTTTTCTAGCTCCGCCAAAGACCTCGGGGAACTGAGCGCGAATCCATACCAGCAGAACTCGACGGCCAATCCATACGGAGCGGGGAGTCCGTTTGCGCCGAACGGCATGAACAATCCTTTCAGTCCATACGGCAGTCCATTCAGCAATCAATCGGCGATAAATCCCTTCGCCACCGATACGCCACGGCTATACGACCAGCAAGGCAATTATCGCGGCAAGCTGAGCGCCAATCCATACGATCCCGATTCAACCAGCAACCCCTACGGCCGGTATGGGTCTCGGTTTTCTCCCGACTCCATCAACAATCTGTATGGCGCAGGCAGTCCATTTCGCTCCGATAGTCCCACCAATCCCTATGGCCGAGGCTTAAGAATCGAAGGACAGTAAAGATTCTTTCATCTACCTGTATGGGTCATCATGGGCTGTTCTCACTCACACCCCGGCCAAGGCGACGATCTTCATGACATCCGTCTCGGTGTGAGCACAACAGGGGCAATAGATTGCCCGCTGTTTGATCTCAGGAAAGACAATCTCTACTCCGAGAATCCGTAGACAACGTCGGACTGACAGCCGGACGTTCATCACCGGTTTTCCCGGTGCTAAACGCTTCGGCGATAACCATTCATAGGCATGGGGGAGGAGGTCGCCGATCGTGTTCAATCCGCGTTGTTTCAGATCCTGCTGCGCGCGCGTGTTGAGAAGCATACTCGCGATAGGTTGTGACGCGAAGCGTCGCACCGCGTCAGGAGGGATGCGTCGTCCCGTCCTCCGATCCAGCATCCGTTGCGTCATGAAGCAATAGGTGGCATCGAGGACCACGAAGGTTCGTCCATTAAGGGCAGCGAAGATGTGTTCGATCAGACTCTCGTCGCAGCGACGCTGTTCCCGGATCGAGTGACCAAGGCGCGATGCTCGTTCGGTGATGGACACGCCATCACTTGCGCAGTCCCACTCGGCCTGTGCCCAAGGACTGAGCCTCGAATGGACCAAGTCGAGGGCCGTGCGCTTGGTTGGATGATTCACAACAATGTCCATCGTGAGCGTCGCCAATCGATCTTTCTGCATAATGTGCGTCCTTCCTTTCCTCCGATACGTGTTGACTCGGGAATCATCGCACCACACGAACGCCCCTCTGCTCCGACTGGTTAACCGTACAGAAGACG
>JAHBWO010000048.1 GCA_019636945.1 Nitrospira sp.
CCGCTTGATCACTATCTGCGCCGATAACCACGCGATTCGGTCGCATAAAATCCTCAATGGCCGATCCCTCTCGAAGAAATTCCGGATTCGAGACCATGTCGAACCGGATCGGCGTTTTCTGATTTTTTTTCACGACTTCACGAATCGCTTCGCCGGTCCCTACCGGCACCGTTGACTTGGTGACGATCACTTTGTAACTGTTCATATGGAGAGCAATGCCTCTCCCCACTTCTTTGACGAAGGATAGGTCGGCGCTACCATCCGCGCTCGGTGGAGTACCCACAGCGATGAAAATCACCAGCGCCTTGTCCACAGCCTGAGCAATATCCGTCGTAAAATTCAACCGGCCTTCCTTACTCCCCTTCGCAACAAGTTCCGCCACCCCTGGCTCAAAAAACGGGATTTCCCCCTTCTTAAGCTTCTCGATCCTTCGGCTGTCGTTATCCATACAGGTGACATTCACCCCAAACTCAGCAAAACAGGCCCCTGTCACCAGTCCAACGTAGCCGGTTCCGATCACACTGATATGCATGCCAGATCCTCCTTCGCCCTAAGGAATTTGTTCAAAAGTATAACAACCTGAACCGCCTCGGGCAATGAATTCCATGATCGGTCCACAACTGAATGCCCGCTGACCTTCGTTGACTCTCGCAAAATACGTTGAGTACAATCCGACGCCGCTTCAAACTCAACTCAGGAGAAGGGCTCCCAGACTCCCGTCCAATCGATGACACCTCATTCACCTCGCATCCCACGCTGGTTCCTGCTCGGCACCGCCCTCGTCACCGGGGCGGTCGTGATGGCCTTGGAAATTTTGGGAAGTCGGCTGTTGGCCCCTGTGTTCGGCAGTTCATTGTTCGTGTGGGGCGCGTTGATCGGCGTGATCCTCGCCGCGATGAGCAGCGGCTATGCGTTCGGTGGATGGGTCTCCGATCGCTATACCAGCGGACAGGTCCTGGCGGCCTTATTGCTGTTTTCAGGCGGATGGACATTTCTCGTCGCATGGGCGAACCAACCCATTTTGTTTGAGATCGAGAAGCTGGTGCAAGATCCACGTTGGGGCCCCTGTCTCGCCGCCACAGTTCTTCTTGCTCCACCCGCATTCGGCCTCAGCGGTGTCTTACCGGCCATGTTGCGGTTAGCCGTGGCCGACATGGATCACCTCGGTCGACAGACCGGCCGCATGATCGCCCTCTCGACCGTGGGAAGTTTGGCCGGTACCTGGGGAACCGCCTTCTTCCTGTTGTCGTGGCTGGGAAGCCAATCACTCCTCGCCTGGTTGGGCGGCATCCAGGTCGGACTTGGGGTCCTGTGGCTGATGAGAGGAACCCCTACTCGCCCGCTGGTGCCGTTGATTGCGATTGGCTGCATCGCGCTGCTAGGGATGCTGGCTCTCCACCCCATGCAACGACTCAGAGCCCCCATCCATCAAGAGGAAAGTCCCTACCAGCAGATCCGCATTCGTGAGGATGATCTGTTCCGCTATCTCGTCTTGGACCGGACATTTCACGCCACCATGTGGAAAGTCGAACCGGTTTCTCTCTTTCTTCCGTACAGCCAAATGATGGTCGCGTCGCTGGCATTGGTGTCCGAACCAAAACGCGGCCTGATCATCGGTCATGGTGGCGGTTCAATAGCGAAGTGGTTGGCACAACGATGGCCCACATTGGAGCTGGATGTCGTGGAGTTCGACCCGGTAGTCGTCCGCATGGCGGAAGAGTATTTTGAGTACCACCCTCCGGCCAATCACCATGTCTTTGTGAAAGACGGTCGAGCCTTTCTGAACGCGACGGATCAGACGTACGATCTCATGTGGATTGACGCCTTCGCCCGAGACATGATCCCGTTTCATCTGACCACAGCGGAGTTCTATGCGCTGGTACGGGCACACCTGAATCCAGACGGTATTGTTGCAGTCAACCTGGCCTCGTCCGGGAAAGAAGGGGATCTCGCCCGCGCGTCCGCGGTCGTGCAGACGATGAAACAGGCCTTTCCAGCCTTGGAGAGCTTTGCGGTGGAAGGACCGTGGAAGACAGGCATGTCTCCCGCGAAGAACTTGGTGTTCTTTGGAGGCCGTTTCATTGAACAGGCCTCGGCAGATCAGACCCTTTCGAAGATTACCGAGGCGGCCATGAAACAGCAATTGCCGATGGAAACAATCGCGTTATTGAATACGCGCCGGACCGATCCCTGGCCTCAGGGTGTGGTACTAAGTGACGATTTCGCCCCATATGATCTGCTGCTTGGACGAGAGCGATCGCAATTGGTCGAATGAGGATGGGTTTCGCTAGACTGGCTCGTTGGGACGCTGTGCAGGCCTGGAAACTCCCTGGTCATGACACCCGCTCCAAGTATGAAGGCCGTGATTGCCGCCCTCGACCAGGAAGCGAAGTACCGCGGTGATTTCCGCCTGTCTTTTCAGAAAATAACGAGCAGACGACCCGTTCTTCTTGCCGACCCTCACCGTCAGGATGCGGGAATCTTGTAGCGCAAAGACATCTTCATCGGTTTCGTCATCCCCTACATAAAGCGCCAGGGAACAATCAAGCCGACGCATGTACTCCAGTAATGCTGTCCCTTTATGTGACGCCGTCGGCGGCATCACATTGACGACAGATTTCCCGAGAACGATACGCGGAGTGGGAGACAACGCTCCAATCACTCGAGTGATCAGCACCCGAGCCTCCTCTCGATGTTCGACGGTCCGATAGTGAAAGGAGAGCGAATAAGACTTATCCTCAATAGACACCCCGCAGTGCGCCAGTTCGTCATGAAACCGGTCGGTAACCGACTGCAACCAGGCCCGGCAGGTCTCGCGTACTTGTTGCCGATCCTCTTCCCGCGTATGAGGACCTTCTGAGCCATGGTTACCAATCAAGTGAGGCACGACCGTTCCCACCCGCGATTGCAGATCTTCGACGGAACGTCCGGAGATAATTGCAGCAGGGGCTCTCTGGGCAAGCTTTTCAAGCCAGAACCGGATAGGACGTGACAGTCTGGCCGCATGATGCTCTCGAACGATCTTCGCCAGGGTGCCGTCAAAATCAAATGCGTAGAGCGACCTCCCCTTCACAAGATTCTCCAACTCCAACTTGCCTGTTTCCGTCAAGAGATAATCCATGATACCGGTAATACCTTTCGATCAGCTCAATAAACTCGGTCGTCGTACCTGTTTCATGACTCGTTCTTTTTGCCGCATGCGAGCGGCATCGATGAGCATCCGGCCTGCCCACCGATAGACATTGAACTCTTGGATCAGCCCACGCATGCTCTGCATCCTAGCCCGTTGCTCCACCTTCGGCATCGTCAGGCCAAGATGGAGCGCCGCGGCAAACTGATCGATGTCATAGGGATTGATCACCAGCGCCTCCGTCAGCTCCCGAGCGGCCCCTGTGAATTGACTGAGAATCAGCACTCCCTGCTCATCGTCCCGGGCACCGACAAACTCCTTCGCAACGAGATTCATCCCATCATGGAGACTACTCACTACACACAGATCCACTCCACGGTAACACTCATAGACTTGAGCCGGCTCATGGTGTTGAATGCGGAGGCAGATCGGCTCGTAACCGGCATGCCCAAATCGCTTATTGATCTGCTCGGCCAATGCCGAGACCTGACTCGTAAAATGGTGGTACTGCTCGATGACAGAGCGGCTCGGAGCGGCGATCTGTACAAAGGTAAACTTCCCGATCCATTCCGGTTGGAGTTCCAACAGACGTTCCACGGCCATGAACCGCTCGAGGATGCCCTTCGTATAGTCCAACCGCTCGACCCCCAGACCGATAAGGCGATCCTCCGGCATCCCGTACGCCTCTCGCAACCTGGCCCGGCATTCTTGGATCGGCTGTTGGTTGCGAATCCATTGCGAGGGCCACTCGATGGAAATCGGATAGGGGTTGACCGCCGTTAGCTTCCCTCCGTAGGACACTGTGGAGCTGTTCCGATCGATCCGTGCCTCGAGGATCCGATCGACGCTGTCGATGAAGTTATTGCAATGCACCCTGGTGTGGAACCCCAGAATGCTGCTCCCCAGCAGCCCCTCAAGAATTTCCTCGCGCCAGGGACAAATCCCGAAGCTTTCCGCGTTCGGCCAAGGGATGTGCCAAAACATGATGATCGTGGCAGTCGGTAAACGGTCTCGGATGAGCTTCGGAAGAAGAGCGAAATGGTAGTCCTGCACGAGCACGACCGGATTGTCGGTCGTCGCTTCCTCATACACGGCCTGGGCAAACCGTTCATTGACGGCCACATAATGCTTCCAATCTGATGACCGGAAGGTCGGCCGGACATGAGCAATGTGGCAAAGCGGCCACAGTCCCTCATTCGCGAATCCATAGTAGTACCCAGCCTCTTCTTCTGCCGTCAGCCACACACGCCGAATTTGATAGGTGGGATTCGAGGGCGGGACACTCACATGGTGGCGTTCATCCACGACGTCCCGATCCGCAGATCCATTTCCATGCGCAACCCAGATTCCTGAACAGGCACGCATCACCGGCTCGAGGGCCGATACCAACCCACTCGCCGGCACCTGCACCGCGATGCTTTGCCCTTGCCAATAATGGGCGTAGGGTTGCCGATTAGAGACAATCAGGACCTGGTCACCGGCAAGTTGTTCATGAAGAATCGACTTAAGGCTAGCCGGTGACCATGAAATCTGGCTTTCATCCCGCATTCGGCGGTCGGTTTCAAGCGCCTCTACCAATGAGCGCAAGTCTTTCGCCAGCGGCTGGAGTTCCGGGGCATGTTGCTCCTGCGCCAATGGCGTCAAGAGCCGCTCGCCCTTGACCATCGCTCGTACCCCGGCCACCCATTCCTTCCAGCTGAAATGCGCAATGAGCAATGTCACAAATGAGATAATCGCAGTGAGCGCGGCGAACAGATAGAAGACATATTGTTTGGTATCACTACTCCGCTGTTGGATAAAACTCATGTCGTGGAGAAGGAGAAGACGGCCTAGCCGGCGTCCGCTCGATTCGATCGTAGCTGACGTGATGTGAAGCGGTCCGCTACCGAACGAGCGTACGGTGGAAAAGTTTGGCGCAAGACTCATCATTTCTTGACAGGTGATATCCTTCGGGAAAGCCTGCGTTTCATAAAGAAGTCGGTTCTCCAGGTCGCAAAAACCTAGGGCGTACAACCGTTCATCTTGAATGATGCGGGTAAAATAGGCGGAGATCTTGCCCTTTGAGTTGGAAACTAGTAGATCGGCCAGCGGCCCCCCCATGGTGCTGACCATCAGCTTGGACCGCATATCGAGATCGCGGACAAACCATTTCAGTTGGAATGAATCAACGAGCGGAATAACCCCGTAGGCGATCACGGCCAATACGATCACCAAGGGGAGGACAAACCTTAGTGAAAGTGCAAAGAGCCTCATGGAAACAAGTTAGTTTACTTTCACCCAGAAATCAAATATGGTCATGCTGTGTACCAGTTCGGCCTCATCGGTAACTGCCAGATTTCGGCGTTGATCAGTGCCCACGGATCGATTGACTGGCTCTGTCTACCGAGGCCGGATAGCCCGCCGGTTTTTGGGAGGATCCTGGACCAAGAAGGGGGGCATTTTTCGATCGACCCGTCCGTTCCTCTATCGGAAACGACCTCCAAGCAGCATTACCTCCCCAATACCAACATCCTGGTAACGACCGTCTCTCTCCCGAACGGAGATGCGTACCAAATCACCGACTTCTGCCCGCGTTTTCTCCAATACGGCCGTGTCTATCGGCCGACCGCCCTCTTCCGAATCGTTGAGCCGCTCAGCGGCACCCCGTCGATTCGCGTCTGTTGCAAGCCGGTGTCCGGTTGGGACAAGACGCCGGTACGATTCGTTCGCGGCAATAGTCACTTCCGGTATGACATACGCGGTGAATACTTGCGGCTCCTGACCGACATGCCTCTCACCTATCTCTGCCAGGAAACGCCGGTCGCACTGACGTCAAAAATGTACTTCGCGCTGACTTGGGGAATCGGAATCGAAGACGACCTCGTTAAAGTCAGCCACGAATTTCTGGATCAGACTGTTAAATATTGGCGGATGTGGGTGAAACACTGTTCCATTCCGGTGCTTTATCAGGAAGAAGTCATTCGCTCGGCCCTCGCGCTCAAACTCCATTGCTACGAAGACACGGGGGCGATCCTTGCGGCCTTGACTACGAGCCTCCCTGAAGAGCCAGGCGGCCCGCGGAACTGGGACTATCGGTACTGTTGGCTGCGCGACGCGCATTTTTCACTCTCGGCCTTCTATAACTTGGGGCATTTTGAGGAAATGGAAGGGTTCCTCAAGTTTTTACTGAACGTCTGTTATGCCCGTGAACAATCACATGATCGGCTCGCACCGGTCTACACGCTCAGCCAAGAACTCCCCCTCCCGGAAACCGAGCATTCCAACTGGCAGGGCTTTCTGGGAAGCGGACCGGTACGCAGCCACAATCAGGCGGCCGAGCATGTGCAAAACGACGTCTACGGCGAGATGCTTCTGACGCTGGCACCGATCTTTTTCGACAAGCGCTTTTATGACCTTCGCACGAGGGATCACGAAGCGCTGGTTGCAAACTTGATCCGACTGTGCGAGCGAAGCATCTCCCAACCGGATGCCGGACTCTGGGAAATTCGGAACGGCTGGCAGGAACATTCCTTCACGAATCTCATGTGCTGGGCCGGCCTCGATCGCGCTTACCGCATCCAGCAGGCCGGATTTCTCCGCGAGTTAACGATTGATCTCGACGCGGCGCGGGCCAGAGCAGCCAACGCCCTGCTTCGAGCGATGAAGGACAAGGCGTTACGGAACGGCCCCAAAGACGACAGTTACGATGCCTCCTTAGCTCAATTGGCTATTGTTGGATTTCCGGATCGAGAGGTCTGCGACACCACAGTCTCTCAGATCAAGCAGGCCCTCGCCCTTCGGCACGAAGGAAAAGAGACCGGGTTTTTCTATCGGTACCTGCGGCAAGATGACTTCGGCAAACCCCAGTCGAGCTTTGTGATTTGCTCGTTCTGGGTCGTTCAAGCCTTGGCGAAACTCGGTCGTTTGCCGGAAGCCAAGCACATCATGCATCAGTGCCTCGCCGGCGCAAACAGCGTCGGACTTGTGGCTGAGCACTTTGTGCCGGAGACCCGAACCCAGCTCGGGAACTTCCCCCAAGCCTACTCTCACGTCGGCCTGATCAACGCCGCCTTCGCAATCAGTCCCCCCTGGAGCGATGTGCTGTAGGGGCAAAACCATTGGTGAATTTCTCTACTCTCATCAGGCCCAATAGCGTTTACTCAGACGTTTGAGCGTCTGAATATCACCACTAATCAGGCTTCGCTTTTTCTCTGCATTCCATCGTTTCAACTGACGCTCTTGCTTGACCGCCTCGGCTTCCGTCTTGAAGTGCTCCATATACATCAATCGGACAGGCCGACGCTTCGATGTGTATGCTGAACCGCGGCCAGCATTGTGCGCCAATGCATGCCCTTCGGCTTGAAGCCTCTGCCACTCGCAATACCAAGCTCTCATCCTCACCTCTCTCGGATTCTGTCGGCATGCCGTAGGGTACGACCATCCGAGGACTCGCGCTCGCTGGCCTAGGTACCTACGGGACTATAGCGGAGACGTTCAGATTGGGAGGGGAAAAGCGCAACACCCGGTCCCTCGGTGTTGTTGCAGAGGGCTACACCAGCGCGGCCACTCCAACCCTGAACCTCTTCTAGTAGGCCATCTTATCAGCGATCGGTGGCGTGGAAGCGCTGGTCTCTCCATTGCAATTGTCCCCTCGTCAGCATGAGAGAGCAATCGCAATAGACCCGAGATTGGGAGAAGAAATTATGGTGTTGGTCTATCAAGGAGAACGCAGGCCATGAAGACGATGAAACTCGTGATGCCATGGGTGAGCCGCTGCATGCTCACCATTGTCGTGAATGTCATCCCAGTCGCCCCGCTGTGGGCTGACACGATGGAAGGGACGGCCACTTCCCCACCATCCATCCCCACCGTGCAGGCGAGCTATGGAAAGCTGCCGCTTCAATTCGAAGCCAATCAGGGCCAGTGGGAGGAACAGGTCCGGTTCCTGGCGCGGGGCCCCGGCTACCGCCTCTTTCTCACGCCATCCGAATCGGTCCTGGTGCTGCAACAGCGGGAACCGACCAGGGGACCGGCTCAGCGGAAGCGCGGCGAACCTACCGTCAGGCCGGAGCCGCCGACGAGCAGGCAGGCGGTCGTGCGGATGACATTGGAAGGGGCGAATCCCACGCCGGCCCTGGACGGCACGGAACCCCTGCCGGGGATCGTCAACTACTTCATCGGCAATGACCCAGCCAAGTGGCGGACCAACATTCCCACCTATGCCAAGGTCCAGTATCAGGAGGTCTACCCGGGCATCGATCTCGCCTATTACGGGAACCAGGGCACCGTGGAGTACGACTTCATCGTGGCGCCGGGGGCCGATCCGGATCAGATCAAACTGGCCTTCGAAGGGGCCTCCGACATCCAGGTGGCGGACAGCGGGGATCTCCTCCTCGCGACCGCACTGGGCGAGGTGCGGGTCCAGAAGCCGCTCGTCTATCAACTCGATCCGGAGGGGCACAAGACGCTCGTCGCCGGGCACTACCTCGTCGAGCAGAAGGCCGCCCACTTGCGGTCCTCGTCCAACCCCTCAGTCCTCAGCACTCGTTACTCGGCCCTTCCCCACATCGGCATCCAGCTCGCGGCCTATGATCGCACCAAACCCCTCGTCATCGATCCGGTCCTGCTCTACTCCACCTACCTGGGCGGCAATCCTTACAAATACAAGTACTCGGACGGAGGGACTGGCATCGCGGTGGACGGGAGCGGCCAGGCCTATGTGACCGGCGTCACTTTCTCCGAGGACTTTCCCACCCTCAATGCCACCCAGCCCGCTCTTGGAGGGGCAGAGGCCCCCGATGCATTTGTGACCAAACTCACGGCCACGGGCGCCCTGCTCTACTCCACCTACCTGGGCGGTAGTGGTGACGACGCAGGGCGTGGCATCGCGGTGGACGGGAGCGGCCAGGCCTCTGTGACCGGTGGGACTGACTCCTGGGACTTTCCTACGCTCCAGGCGAGCCAGCCCGCTCCCGGAGGGAACGGCGATGCGTTCGTGAGCAAATTCACGGCCACGGGCGCCCTGGCCTCCTCCACCTACCTGGGCGGTAGTGGGTACGACGAAGGAGCTGGCATCGCGGTGGACGGGAGCGGCCAGGTCTCTGTGACCGGCGGGACTTTCTCCGGGGACTTTCCCACGCTCCAGGCGAGCCAACCCGCTTCCGGAGGCAACGGCGATGCGTTCGTGACCAAATTCTCGGCTAGTGGCGCCCTGGCCTCCTCCACCTACCTGGGCGGTAGTGGGTACGACGAAGGAGCTGGCATCGCGGTGGACGGGAGCGCCCAGGCCTATGTGACCGGCATCACTCAATCCAGGGACTTTCCCACGCTCCAGGCGAGCCAGCCCGCTTCCGGAGGAGGCAACAGCGATGCCTTCGTGACCAAATTCTCGGCTAGTGGCGCGCTGGCCTATTCCACCTATCTGAGCGGCAGTGGTGACGAGTTCGGGAATGGCGACGCAGGGCATGGCATCGCGGTGGACGGGAGCGGCCAGGCCTCTGTGACCGGTGTCACTTCCTCCGTGGACTTTCCCACCCTCAACGCGAGCCAGCCCATATTCGGTGGCATCTCCGATGCCTTCGTGACCAAATTCACGGCCAGGGGCGCCCTGGCCTCCTCCACCTACCTGGGCGGTAGTGGTGGCGATGGTGGGGCTGGTATCGCGGTGGACGGGAGCGGCCAGGCCTCTGTGACCGGTGTCACTTCCTCCGTGGACTTTCCCACCCTCCAGGCGAGCCAGCCCGCGCTCAGAGGCACCGGTAATGCGTTCGTGACCAAACTCAGCGCCTCGGGGACTAACCAGCCTCCCGTCTGTAGCTCAGCCCAGGCCAATCCCGCCGTGCTGTGGGCGCCCAATCATCAGTTGGTTCCGATCGCCATTGTGGGCGTGACCGATCCGGAGGGGGATGCAGTGACGATCACGGCCACCGGCGTGACTCAGGACGAGCCGGTCGCGAGCACGGGGAGCGGCAAGGCGAGCCCGGATGCGGTGATTCAGGCCGGTGCAGTCTCGGTGCGAGCCGAACGAGCCGGACACAGCAACGGCCGCGTCTATCACATTGCGTTTACCGCCGATGACGGCCAGGGCAATTCGTGTAGTGGCGCCGTCACGGTCGGCGTGCCCCATAGCCTGCACAAGGGGACGACCGCGATCGACGATGGCCAACTCTACGACTCAACGATCGTTGGTTCCGATCGCCATCATCGCCATCATGGGGGTGACCGATCCGGAGGGAGGTTCGGTGACGATCACCGTGACCGGCGTGACTCAGGACGAACCGGTCACGAGCACGGGCGACGGCCACACGAGCCCTGATGCGGTGATTCAAACTGGGGCCGCCTCGGTGCGCGCCGAACGAGCGGGACACGGCAACGGCAGTTCCTGTAATGGCGCCGTCACCGTCGGCGTGCCCCACAGCCAGAAGAAAGGGCAGACCGTGATCGACGACGGCCAGCTCTACGATTCGACCGTTCCGTAGGCGATGTACGTAGTCCGTGCATCAGCAGGGCTGCCGCCGAGGCAGCCCTGCCATCAAAGCCCCTGACTTCTGAACCTCATATTTCCAGAGCGTACTGCAATAGAATAAGGAGGTGCGGGGCTAGGACGGACTCACTGCAGGGGTTTATCCGGCGCCGTTGATCACCATAAAGCTATAGATAAGAGAGACGCCGGTACGCGCAAGCGAGGTTTGAAAAAGAAGTGAAACTACTGGAGGTGTTTATCTGCCCGCATCCATTAGGATAAAGGGATGAAGAGCGCGCGGTACGCACGAAGTTGGATCAGAGACACCACTTGAGGTGTTTCATCCCGTCGCCCGGAACCATCGTAAGGGCTCCGGGCCGAGCGAGCTCTGTTTGGTGGAGGCGAGGCGCTCAACCCATCGTTGATAGCCTCTATTGGCCCCTCTCTCACCTTCACAATCGAAGGGACGGTACTTGCCGCATGATTTCTAAACCTTTCCGATCTGTTCACATAGGGCCTTGTCCGCGTAGGCAAACCATCTCTATTCCGATCGCACGACTCATGCGGTCTACTTGGCTCCTGGCAGGATATTGATCTGCTGCTCAAGCACGCGCAAGCCGTCAACGACCTCTTCCCACGAAGGATACATCCCAAAGATCATGGCCCGCATTTCAGCGTAGTCCCTCCGAAGAGCGGATAACCGGTCTTCTCGCGGAACAAGATGAAAGGCCCCCGGCCTGGCTGTCTCGTAGCTGGCCCACGCCGAAGCAAAGAACAATCGCTTGTGTGTGACAACACGGGCCAAGAGATCCTGGCGAGCCAACGCCTGCTGGCCGATATCATCTTGTGACAATCGGTAGAGGTCGTAAAAATGTCTCGACACACGTTCCATCGATGCCTTCCCTGCAGGGCGATGGTAGTCAGCATGAAGAAGTGTCGCCTTTTCCCAAAAGGTTCTCACGGCTTCCATGGTGTTCACCGAGCAGGAAGCAGCGACGCGAAAGGCCTCGGGAAAGGCTTCGGCTGCATACGGTCGAATCATACGCTGTTCTGCCGGCCAATCGTCTGAACGCGCACCCATCTCCAGCCGGATCGTAGGACGAATGTATGACGGACTGTCCCCAGAGAAGTCGCTCGAAGGATAGGTAAAGATCACCGTCTGTGGGTCGGCAGGATCGAGGGCAAGGTTCCATCCGGACGTACCAATCACGCGAGCAAAATCATTCTGGAGTTTCGGGATCATCTTGTCCCGGATGGTGCGCTGACAAGCGGACACGAGCGCATCAAGTCGGCGCATCGATTCCTTCTTGCTGATGCCTGGTTCTTCCGGATCTCGTTGATCGGTAAACCCGAGATCCTGCCTGCTCAACGAGAGGTCCACATCTTCTGAAAATCGTTCGATGAGCTGGTAGGCCTTGGACAGGGAGGTGCCTCCCTTGAAAATGAGCTGAGGTTGAAAACGCATGACCTCAAAGACACGTCGCAACGTCCAACACACCCAGAAATCCTTTTCGATGATGACCGGTGATCGCGCCGGTTGCAATTGAGCGGTAGCCTGTTGAAATAAATCAGCGCGATCCTTTGACGATGCCTGAGCCACTCCGTCCACTACCTGGCCCCTTTAGCAATAAGTTGTTGCAGGACCGGCTTCATCCAGGCTGGAGCATGAGCGAGCGCCCCCGTAAGGTCAGCCCTGTCCCGTTTGTGGAGCACTGAGCGGAGCCGAGCGATCTTCTCAGAAGTCACACCCGCCTTCCCGACATACCGCAGCGCCTGAAGCACGAGGGCGCTGACCCGACCTGTCACATCCATGGTTTTGGGTCCCCGATTCAGGAGGCGAATCGAGTAAGGCCCCAGTGTCAGCGTCTTGGTTCGCCCGTTCGTGTAGTACGTAATTCTTGCGGGGACCTGAGTGGTGAGGCCAAGCAAGTTGGCGGCATAGGCGCCGGAAGGAACCAGCCGTAACCCATTCTTCTTGGCCCAGGCTTGGGCGAGTTCATCAGGCGATGACACCGCTGGCCGTTTGAGCAACGCGCTGGTGCGAGGCCAGGCGTACAGACCTCGTCGAACCCGCAGAATACGACCCTCACGGACCAACCGCGAAAGCGCTTGATCCACGGCAGCTCGAGACCCTAATTCTGTGAGGTCCTTTACGGAGACGACCGCACCGGCCGACGATTCAAGCCTGGCCAGGAGCTTACGGGCAATGGGATGAGCAACTTTCATAGCGATTTAATGTCAGAAAAAGCGATCGTTTTTTCTGACATTAAACCGTTCTGCTTGCAATTGCAATGGAGACCAAGATAGACATGATCAGGGTTTACGCCCGGAACAGGACCTGCCTGGCGAGTGTCGCGATCCTCGCTTTTTGTCGAGTGCTAAGCGACGATCGCATCTACTTGGCCTTGTCGCCGTATATCCAAGTTGGTATAACGGCAAGCAGCCAACCGATTTCAAATCGATGTCGTCGGTTGGAAAAGGAGTTGAGGAACTCCGAGTGTGGGATGACTCCGGTACGTATCGCGTAGTCTATATAGCTCGCTTCACTGAAGCCGTTTACGTGTTGCATGCGTTTCAGAAGAAAGCCCGGGCCACGAGCGAGCGCGACATCGAGCTGGCGAGAACGCGGTACGCGGAACTCAGGAGAGGAAGACATGACTAAGACGATCCACAGCTTCAAGAGTGTGTGGGATGCCTTGGCCGATACACCCGAACAAGCCGCGAGCTTGCGGGCGAGAGCTGGGCTCATGCGGCAGATCACCGCAGTCATTGAGGAGAACGGATGGACTCAGATGGAAGCGGGTGCCAACTGTGGGGTCACGCAGCCGCGCATCAATGATCTTCTCCGCGGACGGATCTCACGCTTTTCATTAGATGCACTGGTGAACATCGCCGCAGCGCTGGGGCGTCCGGTCCGAATCGAATTAGAGCATCCCCAGCACAGGCGGCTGACCCGGGGACGTCGTTCGGCATAAGCCACGTCTTCATGAAAAGGGAACATCCCGTTGGACAAGAGATGTGTCTGATGTATGCGCATGAGAAAAGCACACATTGGGATCACTTATTGACCGGGATCAGGCCCCGGCGGCAGACGCGTCCTCTTTCTTAAGCTTTAGCGTTTGCTCGAGCTTTGAGTCCGCGTCGAGCAACTTCACCGAGGTCGCCTCAATCAGAACCACCTGAAATGTGCCGTCCAGCATCTCGCCCTCTTTGAGGATATAGATCTCCCGGCCTTTGCCCAGAAACGCCTTCTGCACCCCGTTCTGATTCACATAGCCGAGATAGCGATACTGGGCCATCTGTTCCCGGAGTTGTTGCAGTCGCAGCGCCTCCTGTTGGCTGGCGAGTTCCTCCGGTGACAGAGGCGGCGGAGTCGTGGGAGCGGGCGCAGTGGCAGGGGTCTCGGCCACGATCGTCGAAGACTTTTTCTTCCGAGCCGCATTCCTGGCTTCAGTGTTCTGCGGATGCGACACCGTCGTGCCCGCAAAGAGATTCTTCGTGGGGGTCACCGGCAGATCCTGGACCTGCAGCTTGAGTGAGCGAACGTCCCACACCTCGGTAGACCCATCGTCTTGCTTCGCCGTGACCACCTGTCCTGATTTGTACTTGAGCGGCACCGCTTGCTGGGGAGGCACCGTGAGCACATTGACATACACCATGGCGACCCAGACCGCGATCAGTCCACTGAGTCCCATCCACTTTGTTCGAGGAGTCATCTGCCCGGTGTTGATCATGCCGCCTCATGCCGGAGATAGGTCGCCACCTTGATATTCACGACCACCCCAGTCGTAACCATTGCTCGCTGATGCTCCCTCGCCACATCCAAACGCTCAATCACGAGATAGCGCTCGGCCGTTTCTAAGCGATGGACCAAGCGATAGATCGCCGCATACTCTCCCGTCGCTCTGAACGTGATCGTCGCCTTCACCGGTTCTGTCCCGTCCTGCTTCTGAATGTCGTAGCCCATCCCAGGAATCTTCACCTGCTCGCGCTTGGCCAGTTCGGACAAGGCGAGCGCCAGTGACGTAAATTCCTCGCGCGTGGGCAAGGCCTGCCGCTCGCTGTCCAGCTGTCGCTGCGCGGTTCGAGCCCGCACCTGTTGCGCGTGGGTCTGCTGGAGCGTGGCTTGCGCCTGTTTCGCCGACTGGTACGCCTGTTCGGCCATCTGGAGATGATCCTCTGCGGGTCTCAATCCATACCCATAGCTCAACAGAGTCCCCAGGAGAGACAGACCGGTCAGGATCGTGAGCGGCACGAGCCTCCGCAACGCCGCCTTTGGCACGGTGACGACAGGAAGTCTAGGAAACCTCATGCCGACCTCCGTTTCCCACCATCCCTCGGTACTGCACGGTCACCGAAAATGCAACGCCCGAGACCTGAGGCTCCGCTGCTCCAGCAGGACGTGATGAGTCGCTGAGATCATGGCGATGGAGCACCGGCTCATGAAACCCGGGACGGGCCTGCAACATCGACAGCAGCGTCTTCAATGTCTCCATGCCGGTAGCATGGCCGGCGATCGTGAGCGTGGAGGTGTGCTCATCCCGCTGAATGCGGCTGACCGAAATGCCACTCGGCACCGCCTCTTCTAGGTCCGCCAGCAACTGTGTCCACGAAAAGCCCCGCTTCTCCGCGAGCTGATTCACCAGGCGTACCTCCTGTTGGATCCTTGAGATCTGTGCGGCGGAGAGCGTGAGCTGGTCTCGTTCCTGTTGCGCGGTGAACGTCTGATTGAGCGCAGTCGTCCGTTCGGCAGCCTCGGCGTAGCGAGTCGCGTCTTCGCGAACCTCTTGTGTCTTCGCCCACATCACCGCCGTGAGTAGGCTGGAGCCGAGAAAGAGCCCAGACAGTCCCCACTGCAGACCGTGCAGCACGTGAATATGGCGCGGTGCGACGGAGAGCCGCACGGAAGGGAGGCCCTCGCGGGGTGAGGAGCGGAACGCTGTTGAAAGAAAGTGCCTCATCGTCCTGTCATGCCGCCAGCACCGCAGCCAATGCCCCGAATGGAGGATGCTCAGGGGCTGCGATCATACTCACGATCGGAGTGGTCGCCCACCGTGCCCGCGTGACGGAAACCGTCCCGTTGAGGTGATCCGCCATCGTCCAAACTTCCGTGGTGTCGTGTGACGACAACGACTCATCCTGTAGCCGTCCTTCGTCCAGCAGATACAGCGGGGTCGTGCGAGCCACATCGGCAGGACTAGGCGCATCCGCCTGCGCGAAGTACTGAAGCGTCTGGAGGAGGTCGGCCTTCACGTCCACGCTCGTGCCTCTGACTGGCTTAACCCGGAGACGCACGGGCCGCCCCTGCCGAACAGCCAGGACGATCAACGCCTCAGCCGTGCGATGAGCGAGAGACCATTCCGCTTCTGCTGGAAAGAGCCTGTGGGCCACATGCAGGAGATGGACGGTTGAAAACCCCATCGCCACGGGCAGGAGCTGAGCCGCCTCACACACCTGATGGTACTGGTCCAGGATCGCTTGCCGGATCGCCACGACCAGGACCGAGACGGCGGTCGAAGATGGCTTCCCCTCAGGCACAACCTGCCAGCGCAGAGTCAGATCCGGTGCCGTGAGGTGTTCCTCTTGACGGAGTCGCCAGCGCAGCAGCGCCTCTTGTTCTGCATGCGACGCCGGAAACGTCTCAAAATGCAGAAGTGCCGGGGTCCCACAGGCCATCGGAAGATCCACCGCCACCGTTCGATCGCGGACTCCCTCAAGAAGCGCGCCGACTTCCTTGGCGATAGCGGCGGGTTCCGCCATGTTCGGTGTGGTGGCGGATGGTACCAGCATCCCAGCGGGCAGCGCTCGGCTCGCGACACGAGTCACCGTCGGAAGTCTTCTCCATAGTCGACGCACGTCGATGAGATCAAGCCCATGGGCCCGAAAGCTCAGGCCAAGTCGAGGTCGATGAATGGGAAAGAGCGAACCCATCACAACTCACCCCAAAAACGTCATGCGATTGACTTCTTTCAACGTCGTCTCCCCTGCCAAGATCTTGGCAATGCCGGCCTCGCGCAGACTCGTCATCCCGGCGTCGAGCGCGGCCTGACGGATCTCGGATGGAGGCTTCTTCTCAAGGATCAGATCCTTGATCCGGTCTGTGACCGGAAGAAATTCCGTAATCGCATGGCGTCCGCGAAAACCCAAGCCGTGACAGTCCACACAGCCCTTGTCCCCATAGAGCACCTTGCCCACGAAGAGGGTCGGGTCATATCCGAGCTGCACACAGTGCTCCGGGCTGACCGAGATCGGGACCTTACAGGAGGCACAGAGTTTCCGGACGAGGCGTTGCGCCATGATGCAGTTCAAGGACGCCACGAAGTTATAGGGTTCGATCCCCATGTTGACGAAGCGCCCGATCACGTCGAACGCATTGTTCGCATGGACCGTGGTAAAGACGAGGTGGCCGGTGAGGGCCGATTGGATGGCGATTTGCGCCGTCTCGGCATCGCGGATTTCTCCCACCATGATCTTGTCGGGGTCATGGCGCAGGATCGAGCGCAGCCCGCGGGCGAAGGTCAGGCCCTTTTTCTCGTTCACGGGGATCTGCACCACGCCCTTCAACTGATACTCGACCGGATCTTCGATGGTGAGCACCTTGTCTTCCGTGGTGTTCACTTCGTTGAGGGCGGCATACAGCGTCGTCGTCTTGCCGCTCCCCGTCGGACCGGTGACCAGCACCATCCCGTAGGAGGCCGAGATCGCCCGCCGAAATCGGGCCAAATCCTCCGGCTTCAATCCTAAGGAGTCCAAATGCAGCCCTTTGTTGGTGGACGTGAATTCTTCCTTCGCCAAGATACGAATGACGACCGATTCGCCGTAGACGCTCGGAATGATGGAGACGCGAAAATCAATGGTGCGTTGCTCAATCCGCAACTTGAAGCGGCCATCCTGCGGCACCCGCCGCTCAGCGATGTCCAGCTCCGACATCACCTTGATGCGGGAGACCAAGGGATTGTGAAACCGGATGTCCAGGGGCTCCATGGCAAGATAGAGGACCCCGTCGATGCGGTTCTTCACTTCGGTGACCCGATCGGCCGGCTCGATGTGAATATCGCTGGCCCGCTTCTGCAGGGCATTCATCACGATCGTGTCCACCAGCCGCACGATCGGGCTCTCATCCTGGCTGATCTTTTCACGCGAGAGCACCTCTTCGCCCTTCTCGTTTTCATGGATGAGGGCAGGACGGAATTCCTCCGTGATCCGGGCGACGACCTGACTGTTCCGTTCACTTTCCTGAAGCGCGTCGGCGATGGCGCGCTGCGGCGCGACACAGAGCGAGAGGTCCCGTTCCAATAAACGATCGAGCAAATCGAGTGTCTTGAGGTCAGTCGGGTCCGAGACGGCGATGGTCAGTACGCCGTCACGTTCTTCCATCGGCACAAACCCATGTTGCCGCATCCAGTCCACCGGGATGGTGGGAAAGGCGTCGAAGTCGACGCGGTAGTCCTCCAGCGCGCAGTACGGCACTCCCGCCTGTTCAGCCAACACTTCTGCAAGGCTCGCCTCTGAGAGCAGCTGCTCCTCAACGATCACGCGTGCCAGCCTGCCTGGCGAGCCCTGTGCACGTTGGGACAACTCCTCGAGCTGCTGCGCCGTGAGCAGATCACGGCGTCGAAGGATGGTCGTCAAGGTGTCCATAGACCGTCAGAGCCTCTTTGTGCCCACCTGTGAACCGCAAACTTAACAAGCTGTTGAAAAATTACTTCGGTATCCCCGTCGTAGCCATTGCTGAATGGACTCGAATCAAACCACGAGACCCCGCAGGATGTTCAAAAAGGTTGTCCAGCGAGGCCGCAGCGAGCGCAGAGGCGAGTCGTACTCTGACTCGTACGTCGAGCCTCTAAGCAATGCGAGAACAAAGCTGGCGAACTGTTTCAACATCCTGTTATGGAAGCCGGAGCGCCTCACCAACCGTAAGATGATCGCCGACTCGACCATTGACCGCACGCAACGCCGTCATGGTCGTCTTGTGCTTCCGAGCCAACGTCCACCAACTCTCCCCCGGTTGCACGGTAATCCACGAGGGCTTGGACTGATCCCTGTCATCTGGGAGCACATGCACCGCCGGGATGATCCGTTCCTGATCGTCATGCCGCTCGGCGGAGTCCCCCGGGGTACGCCTGGCGAGCGCCATTGTGAATTTCATGGCCGCGAGTTCCTGACTCAACGACGCCACGGTGCTCTGCAGCTCCGCCAGTCGTTGATCCGTCGCACTCGGTGACGTAGAAGCCTGAATGAGATGCTCACGTTGCGTCTTCAATGAGGCCATCTCGGTCTCACGCGTATCGAGCGTTCGCCTGGCTTCCACGAGCGCCTGATGCGACTCCCCGTTCTCCTGTCGCAACTGAACCACGGTGGTTCGCAGTTCATGCAGTTCCGCGTCCTGCTTCGCCGCGGCAATGCGAGTCGTGGCCATCTCGGCACGGAGCGCGGCCAGTTCTTTCTCGCGCTCCTGCATCAGCTGCAGTGCGCGCCCCGCCTCGTCGATGCCATGGTACATCGACACCTCAGGCGCCGTGGCGCACCCGCCGAGGACCACGGTCACCAAAACGACGAGGGCCACTCCCCTATGACGGTTGCCACACTCCATGGGCTACCATTCGTTATAAGGCTTGCCGTCGACGATCGACACGAGCGGACTTCCGCTGTGCACGTCGAAAATCCCCCTCTCGACGGAGTCCTGGATTTCCTGCCAGGTCGTCGTGGTTCCCGTGAGCGGATCGGTCGGCACGGACCGGAGATATCCAGCGGTCACGAGATCCGTCAGCGCTTGTGGGTATGTGCCCTTATCGGCGCGGTATTTGTCGATCACGTCACGCAGGACAAACAGGGTGTGTTTGAGCGCCGTCTCCCGTGCTTTCACGGCACTCTGTTGATAATTCGGCACCGCCAACGTCGCCAGAATGCCGATGATCGTCACGACGGTCATGAGCTCCACCAGCGTGAATCCCGCCGAGCTCGTGCAGAAGGACCGATGCGGTGAAGACCCAACTGCTGGCCGTCCGACCTTACTGCACATGGATCACCGCCCGTTCGGTACGAGGTGGTGGGCCCCCATCGCTCGGTGCCGCCTCCATCGTGACCGTCGCATCACCCTTCGCCTTGGCCTGAAAGAACAGAGTGGCCAGGACGGGCTCCCCCGCTCCGCTGCCCTGTCGGCGCACTGTCACGATCACCTGGCCATCCAGCGCACGCGCCGAGATCGCGGCGGCACCCGGTCCCACACGGCGATACTCCAACTGTGCGGGATCGTAGGAGACGGTCAGCATCGCCTCTGTCAACGATTCCCTCCCAGAGGTCGAGAGATCCACGCGCACTTCCTGCCCCACGGTGGTCGAGACCTCCGATGGAGTGATACTCACGAGGGCTGGTCCGCGCGCGACGAGATCAGATGATGAGGCGTTGCCCACATCGCGCGGCGCGCTCGTCACGCCACTGGATGAAACGCCCGTCGTATTCGGCGAAGTGGGCGTGGGAGCCAGCGGGAGGGCGGTGGTTGCTGCCTCGATCGCCTGGCGTGGGTCTGTTGATGGTCCAGTAGGAGCCACCGTCGCACCGTTGCCACGATGGTGCTGTGCAACCGTTCGGGCTTGTGGGGGAAAGAGTTGGGTCGTCGCATAATTCTGATCCGTCCCGGACCAAAAGGCTTGATCGGCGATCGGCGGGGTGGTCAGGCTGCGTACGATGCGAGGCGTAATCGTGAGCACCACTTCCGTCTCGACGCGATCCACCGTCGTCGCTGAAAACAATTCGCCGAGATACGGGATATCGCCCAGCAGGGGTACCGTCGACCGGTTCTTGCGATCCTCCCCCTGAATCAAGCCGCCCAGCACCACCGTCTCATCGTCCCGCATCATCAAAAATGTCTCCGCCGACCGTGTGCCGAACTTGAACTGTTTGATCTCCGGGCTGGCCTGTAGAATGACCTGGTCCCCCAGCCGCGTCACTTCAATCTTCAGCTTCATCGCGATTTCATCCAGCGCGTTGATCGACGGCTCCACCGTGAGCTTCACCCCGACATCCTTGAATTCGATCGAGGTGACCGTGGAAGTCGTCGGGATCGCGCCCGTCGCCGCCTGTCCCGGCAGCACGTTGGTCGTGGAGAGGAGAATCGGCTGCTTGTCGCCCACGTTGATCGCAGCGGCTTTATTATTGAGGACACGGAGTTTTGGCGAAGCCAAGGTCTTCGCGTCGGACTGTTGCTTGAAGAAATCCGTAAGCATGCTCGCCGGCAACGTGAAGAGATAGCTCTGCGGGGTCAGCGCCGTCAGCTGTTGCAGGGTAAAGAGCGTCGGGGCCGTGGAAATGCCGCCCGTGCTCCCGCCGGGCCGGATGCCAAAGCCCAATTGCTTGGCAAAGTTGATCCCGTATTTCATGCTCTTGGTACGATTGACCTCCAGCACCTCCACATCTAACTCGACTTCCGGCTCCCGCCGGTCGATGGCGAAGAGCAGCTTTTCCGTCAGTTGCAGCTTCGCCGGCTCCTCACGCACCACGATGGCATTGACCTTCTCATCGACGTAGACCTTCTTGCTGTCCAGCATGGTTCGGACGAGATTGACGGCATCCTTCGCCTTGGCGTTGGTGAGATAGAACGTCCGCATGAGCAAATCCTGGTACTGCGCCTGCTTCTGCTTATTGTTGGGCATCACGAGGATCGTATCCGGCGCCACCTGCTGGGCCAGCAAGCCATTGGTGTTCAGGATCAGATGCATCGCCTCATCGAACGGCAGGTCTTTAATGAAGATGGTGATCGGCTCGTCCCGAACCTCTTTATCGAACAGCACATTCACCCCGGCAGTCCGGGCGAGAATCTCAAACACCTCTTTCAGCTTGGCATTCTGAAAGCGGAGCGTCAGTGGCTCTTCCGAGCCGCCGATCCGCTTCGTCGCCCGCTGTTCTTTCGTGAGTTCCGTAATGCGCGCGAGCGCGCCGGTCTGAGTCGGATCGAGTTCGACCGCCCGCTCGTAGGCACTGAGCGCTTCTTCCACACGGCCCAGGTTCTGAAGCTTGGTCGCGGCCTGAAGCTGGTCGTGACTCTGCTTCATCCGTAGGGCATCGGCGATCATGGCCTGGTATTCCGCCTTTGAGGGATCGAGTCCTAAAGCCTGTTTGAACTCGTGCAGCGCGTCGGCGAGACGGTGCTCCTCATAGGCCTGTTTGCCCAGGGCATAGTGCCCGGCAGCCGCGGCACGCTTGGCTTGGTCGAGTTGCTGCCGAATCTTGTCATCGAAGGGGGCTCGCTTTTGCGCGTCCTGATAGGCCGCCACCGCCTGATCCCACTGCCCTTGCTCGGCGAGGCGGTGGGCCTGTTTGAGTTCAGGAGATGCACAGCCGGCCAGCACACAGAGGAGTATCGTCCCAAGACCACCTGTTATTGCGTACTGCATAGCGTGTGTCACGGTGCGGTTGGATGGTGTCAGGACGTCCAAGGTTGACCGGTCCCCTGCTCACATGGTGCCCAGATCCTGTTGCGTACAGACCAGTTCGTCATGGATGCCATCGAGTTGGCATACGAAGCCGTATGGATACTGTATCGGCAAGGCCCCGAAAAACCTGATGCCGGATTCAACCCGCATCATTCATGACAGTTCGTCACGAAACCGGCAAGACGCCACGCGAGACGGGCACGCGGAGCGACGAGGGGCCAAGGCATACTTGAAACAGTATGTCGAGGTCACGAGGAACGAGCCTGCCCGCCTGGCCGCAGCGAAACTGCGGCCAGGCTTGTCGTAGCGGCGTATCGGCAGTTGCAGTAGAAGTAGTCAGGAATAATGCGGGTTAAGGAGGGGTGTGCCATGACAGCGTGGCTGATCGGGCTGCTGGTGCGATGGAGGCGGTTTCTCCAGTGGGTACACCAGAGCCTGGTCACCCGGGTTCGACACCGACGGAGGGGCCACCGGTGTCCGATACCAACGCCGCGTCGCGTCTTCGCCCAGCCGAAACCGACGTGGGTCCGAGAGGAAATCATTCGCCTCAAGGCGCTCATGCCGGAGGCGGGCTGTCGCACGATTGCCCATACGTTCAACCGGCAGTGGCGGGACCGAAGGCAGATGACCGTGAGCAAGACGTATGTCGCGGATACGTGTCGGAAGCATCAGTATGAAATCCTGCACGCGCGGCAGAAACTCAAGCATCGCGTGCCGCGTCCCATGCGGCGCAATCGCGTATGGGGGTGCGATTTGTTGACGAAGACAGATCAGCACGGAACTCAGCATATCGCGCTCGCGATCGTGGACCATGGGAGCCGGGCCTGTCTGCGGTTGCAAGCCCTCTCGGACAAGTCATCGATCCGGCTGTTGCAGGAACTTGTACAAGCCGTACAGCGGTATGGCCGACCACAATACCTCCGAACCGATAATGAAGCGGTGTTGGTTTCACGGCTGTTCCGATTTGGTCTGTGGCTGCTTGGTATCCGGCACCAACGCATTCAACCGGGGTGCCCGTGGCAAAATGGACGAGTCGAACGGTTCATCGGGACGGTCAAGCGGGAGCTGAGGCAAGAAGTGCTAACAAGCCGCGTGGATCTGGAGGGCAAGTTGACGACGATTCGGGAATGGTACAACCACGATCGCCCGCATGATCATCTCCAGGGGCGGACGCCAGCGGAAGTCTGGGCCGGGATCGATGTGTTCGCCGCGAAGCTGGGCTAGCAGGCCGGAAGGGACGAGCGGGCCAGCCAATCGGTGTGCGCTGTCCGTGAAGATCACAACACGTATGCTCATCATGCGGCAGACAGGGGAAAAAAGAGGTATGGACGCCTCCACAATGGTCAGAGAGGACAAAGAATTCAACTGACGATGACGCGGTGAGGGGGGATTCTGAGGAAAATTAAGCTCTCAATCTCACGAAAACATCCGCCGGACAGCCGGACGGGACAACTGATAAGATTCTGGTCGATTGAGCGCATCCTTCCGCGTCGCCAGTCGATCCATAGTATCGTAGGTATACGTCGTCGTCTGGTTCTTCGCATCCGTGACGGTCAGCAAGTTGCCATTCTGATCATACGAAAAGCGCGTGAGCCCTTGCCGCGCATCGGCAATCTCCGTCACCCGATTGAGCCCGTCATACCGAAACTGTGTTTGGAGCCCCCGTGGATCCGTCATACTCGTCAGTCGTGACACGGCATCGTAGGTCCGCTGCGTGGCGTTGCTCAGTGGATCGGTCGTGGTTATCAGATTGCCGTTGGTATCATACGCAAACGTCGTGGGCGGCTCCGTCGCGATGGGTCCTTGCACACTGGTCGGTTGCCCGAAGCTATTGTACGCAATGGTCGTCACGTGCGTGAGCGGGTCTTTGACCGTCAACAAGTTCCCGTTGGTATTGTCGTACGTGAACTCGGTGATCTGGTTCAGCGCATCGGTGATCTTCGTCACCCGATTGAACGTCGCGTGATAGTCAAACTGCGTCGGTTGATTGTTGGGGTCGATGATCTTCTTCACATTCCCCGTTGCATCGTACTCCAACTTCGTCACGCGACCTAAGGCATCCGTGGTGCTGATCACTTGATTGGCCGAACTGTAGACCGTGCTGCTGGTCTGCCCCAAGGCGTCGGTAGTGCTCACCGGATAGCCGCGCGTGTTGAATCGCATCGTGGTCGAGAACCCACGTGGATCCACGACGGTCGTGGCTAAGACCGTCCCGCCAGTGAAGCTGTACCCTGCTTGCAGATTCTCCCAGGAATCGACCGTGGGACAGGGTGCTGCGCCGCCCACCAGCACCGTGCTGTAGGGAATGGCCGTCCCGGGCGGCACCAATGGGCACCCCGGGCCGCTCCTGGTCCCGCCACTCAGCTGATACCGGAACCGATATTCCGACCCATCCGCTTGGATCTGCCGTAAGACTCGTCCACTCGGGCCATAGAAGTTCTGGAGATAGGTGACGTTGCGCGCGTCGGTGCGGGTCCTCGATCGTGGGATATTAGAGAGGTTGTCACTTCGCTTCCAACCAATGCTGGGGAATCTCTATTGCCTGACCATCGGAGAACTCCACCAAGCAAAGAACAGTACCTAAGGGCTCACTAAAAGCTTTAGCTGTGGCTTCATTCTCAATACTCCTTTCTCCACATATGGAGCCAAACTGTCCAGGGCAAAAAGGTTTAGGCGCAGTAACTACTACTAGAACTGTCTGACCATACTCAAATTTCATATCCTCACCTTACCGGAAGCCATGGGGTACCATCTGGGTTGGCCACGCCAGGAACGTGAGCGTGCGGCTGCAATGCTCTTGGATCGGAATGACTTATTGGATTGTGTGGTCCGTCAAGTCGCATCCCGGTAGGTTGGCCGTTCGCATCACGAACTTGAATCCATTTTCCATCCGGAGATCCAGCAAGGTGGTCTCCTGGCTTAACTTGTATAGCATTGCCTTTTGGATCTACTGCAACTACCGGTCTGTCAACCGGGCCCTTGAATGGGTTGACGTTCTTCCCCCCTGGACTTTTGGCCAATCGACTTGCCAATCCGAGGCCTGTGACCCCCGGGGTAATCGCTCCACCAATATCCAAGCCCAATGCTGTTAGATTCTCTGCGAGACCTTTCCGTCCGTCACTAGCCAGCCTAAATAAGTCATGGCCGATAAAAACAAGATCAGCGACCGTATCGACTATCAAACCTGTCGAATCTGTAAAGAGAGAAGGATTGTTCCGTGCATAGGTATAAAAGCTCAAGTCTAGTCCACCCAACCCTAGTGGATCTTCTGAGATGAACCTCTGGCGGACCGGCGAATAATACCGAGCCCGGTAATACAAGAACCCCGTCCCATCATCTTCCCGCCCCGTATACTGCAACGCATTCGACGACGTACCCGTTACCGTCGTTTTCCCAAACGGCTCGTAGGTGTAGGTGGTCGCTGATGCACCCTGCGCATTGCTCAAGGCCAGTGAGCTACCCAACGCATCGGTATGATAGAACTCATTCCCAGTGGCAGTTTGTCGCACGAACGGCTCATCGATGTTCAGTGAACGCACATAGTTGGCACCTACGGCTCCCCCACCAATTTCGGCTGCAATATCATTCCCGTCATACAAGAAGGTTGTGCTGGCTGCTGGAGACGGCGTGCTGCGTGTTTTGTGAACTCGTCGCCCGAGCGCATCGTAGCTGAAGGTCGCCGTGGCACCGCCACTGATGCTGACCAGCCGATTGCGGGCGTCCCAGACATACGTGTTCGTTCCATCGCTCGTGAGATTACCGTTGTTGTCATACGTCAACGTCGCCCCAGCAAAGGCGGTTTGCTCGTTGGCCGCATCGTAGGTCGCACTGGCGACCGCTGCCGGCAATAAACTTGCTGCCGCGTTGCTCCTTGTCAGCGAGGTCCGATTCCCTGCCGGATCATACTGGTACGTGAGGGCCTCAATGATCCCGCTCGGCCCGTTGTGTGTGATATTCACTAACCGCGAGGCAACATCATAGCCATAGGCCGTTGCGGTTCCATTCGGATAAGTGAGACTTGTCCGACGGTTGGCGTGGTCGTAGCCGAGACCGACGGTGAGTGAGCCTTGTGCCACTTGCGTGAGTCGACTCGCGGCATCGTAGCCGTACGTCACTGGCTGCTGGCCGTTCGCCACCATGTTCGTTTTTCTGCCCAGCACGTCATATTGATAGCTGACTGCCCCCTGCCCCGTCGTCTCCTGAAGCAAACGATCCAGCACATCGTAGGCAAAGTCGATACTCCCGGCGCCGGGTGCCGTGTCACTGGCCTTCGTCAGGCGACCCACGGCGTCATAAGTAAAGTTGGTCGTACTGTCCGTATAAATTGCCTTGGTCCGGCGATGGAGTCCATCGTACTCGAAGGTCGTCTGTTGGTTTTTTCTGTCCGTGAATTGTGAGAGGTTTCCTGCGAGGTCGTACTGATACGACTCGCTTCGATTCAACGCATCCTTCCGCGTGGCCAATCGATCCATGCTGTCATACGTGTAGGTGGTCGCCTGGTTCTTCGCATCGGTGACGCTAAGCAGATTCCCATTCGGATCGTAGCTGAATCGCGTGATGCCCTGCCGCGCATCCGCAATCTCGGTCACCCGGTTGAGGCCGTCATAACGGAATTGGGTTTGTAACCCTCTGGGATCCGTGAGACTCGTGAGCCGTGAAACAGCGTCATAGGCCCGAATGGTTTCATTGTTCAAGGGATCTTTGGTTGAGATGAGATTGCCGTTCGTGTCATAGGCAAAGGTCGTGGGTGGTTCGGTGGCAATCGGGCCTTGGACACTGGTCACTTGCCCAAAACTGTTGTACGCCATCGTCGTCACATGCGTGAGCGGGTCTTTGACCGTCAACAAGTTCCCGTTTGCGTTGTCGTACGTGAACTCGGTGATCTGCGTCAGCGCATCGGTGATCTTGGTCACGCGATTGAACGTCGGATGATATTCGAATTGGGTCTGCTGGTTGTTGGGATCGAGGATCTTCTTCACATTCCCCGCCGCGTCGTATTCAAACTTGGTGACACGCCCTAAAGCGTCCGTCGTGCTGATCGCTTGATTGGCCGCACTGTAGACCGTGCTGCTCGTTTGCCCTAAGGCATCGGTGGTGCTGATGGGATAGCCGCGCGTATTGAACCGGGTCGTCGAGGTGTGCCCCCGCGGATCGACCACCGTGATCCCCGTCACGGTCCCGCCGGTGATGCTGTAGCCCGCCTGGAGATTCTCCCACGAATCCACCGTAGGACAGGGCACCGCTCCTCCCACGAGCACGGTGCTGTAGGCGATGGCCGTCCCGGGTGGCACCACTGGGCACCCCGGACCGCTCCTGGTCCCGCCACTCAGCTGATACCGGAACCGATATTCCGACCCGTCCGCCTGGATCTGCCGCAGCACGCGGCCGCTGGGCCCATAG
>JAHBWO010000049.1 GCA_019636945.1 Nitrospira sp.
AAGTCGGGATGCCCTGGGCCTATGGGGCGTCGGTGTTGGGTGACTCTTGCGGTTCCGGCGGAGGTAGCATCTCTGCTTCAGGTGGGGCGTTATCTTGGTTGTAGGATTGAGGGAGTGGTGGAAAATCATTCTGTGCTGAATTGGTTGGATCCACTGGGGAGACCTCTGCAACGGGTGAGGCAGGTGCCACCGGTCTCTTCACGACTTTTTGCCGAACGGACTGCGAAGGTGTCGGTTGCACAGGAGAAGAGGACTGGAGTTGAGGAGTGGGTGCAGCAGGGGCTGGTTGAATCTGTGGACGATGGATCAGACTGTGCCGACCACGCACGCTGTGGGCGGCTTCCGTGGCTTGCCACGGGATTAGCACGGCTAGTACCAATAAGAGGCTGAGCGCTGCTGTTTTTGGAACGTCAATCATGTTGAAGCATTCCCTTCCAGATGACTGCGAATTAGTATAGAAGCCATGGGGTTATGCAACCCGTATGCTAGCGGCCTGCAAAGAGATGAATTGAGCAGGCCGGGTCAAAGCCCTGCGTTATGGTTTGTTTGTGTCAGATAGTGACGATAATGGGTGCGGCCAGGTCACCAGCTTGTACGAATTGCCGCCGTGGGAGTGAACCAATTGGTACAAGGGGCCATCGGATCACGGGTTTCATGTTCAATATTACAAGCTATACGGAAGCCGGCACCTCAAATCTGCACCGTGAAACGGTCATGGTTGGAAACCTGAGGTTGGAAGTGAGAGACATGCGCCTCATCCCTCAAACCTTGGACATCCATCGATGATTGCAGTAGAAGTGTTCATGAATAATGCGGGCTAGGTTGCAGATTCACTTCTGTGACGCTGCACGTCGCGCAGCAGCCGCTCGACGATCAGTCGCATGAAAAAGAAGCCGAGCTTTGGATTCTGGTAATACAGGTGATACATCATCTCATCGGTCATTTTGTAGAGCTCGCAGTCCGTCTCACAGACCACAGTCATGGTGCGCACCTTCTCACCGGAGAAGAGTCCGATCTCTCCGATCAGCTCGCCGGCCTCGATGGAGTGGTTGACCTCCTGTAGCTTGAGTCGTCCGGCGGCCACGTAGACAATTTCGTGGGCCTTGTCCCCCTTCCTGAAGAGCACGTCCCCGGCGTGGTGTTTCTTGAGATGCATATGCGGCAACAGCCATTCTGAAATGGGCGATTCAACGGTGGCCTGTTCGATTTGCTTGGTCAGCCGGAGGATTTCGCTCAGCCGTTTGGCATTCACCGGGAGCAGGATTGCGTTCAGGATATTCTCTGGCAACTCAACCATCTTTATCATGTCGAAATGCGAGTGCAGGAGACCGAAGATGAGGGAGAGCACATTGCTGGCCAAGGCCAGGATGCGCAGAGACACCATGTCTTTCTGGTAGTGACTGGCGAGATAAAACGCACCGCCGAGAAAACCGATGGCTGTGGTGATGTCAACGTGCATGGATCGGGACCCTTCTATCATGGAGATCGACCACTTTTCGAGCCCTCGTACGCGAAGAAAATCGCTGTTTGATTTTGAGAAAGGTTCTAGTCATACTCCACGGGAAATTCTCATTCTCGGGTTCTATATAGGCGTTATCTATAAGGGTTATCTTATGAGCGATCAGCCTCAGAGCAGCACCATACGGCGTGTCATGGTCGGCACCGACCGCTCTAAGACAGCGGAGCAAGCTGTGATCTGGGCGGCTCAATTCGCCGAGCGCTATGGCGCAGATCTGTTCGTGGTTCAGGTCATTCTGCCACAGCATCCATCCACCCCAGAATTCAGTACGGCAGAGCATACGCAAGCGGCGGCCGCGAAGCATGAACTGGCAGATTTCGTACGGCAGCTTGTCGGAGAGCGAGGACATGCGCTCGTCGTGATGGATCATGACCCGGCGCTGGCCATCGTTCGTGCCGCTGAGGAAGAAGCCATCGATGTCTTGGTGGTGGGGAATTCAGGTATGGCCGGGAGAAAAGAGTTCTTGCTCGGCAATGTCCCGAACCGTATCAGTCACAATTCGCGCTGCACCGTGATCATCGTGAATACGCAGTTATTGGCTGATGGGTACCAAGCATCAGCCTCGTCAGTCCTGTCTTCGCAGACCGACTCTTCCGTCTCCGAGCCTCACATGGGAACGCGGGCGGGCAAAATCGCCACCGTAATGGCGAAGCATGGCGTACAAGAACTGTTGAGCAAACCGGCTCCATCGGATATTGCGACACGTCGTCAGCAAGCCAAGCGTCTTCGTGCGGCGCTGGAGGAGCTCGGTCCGACCTTCTCAAAATTGGGGCAGGTGTTGTCGACTCGTCCGGATCTGCTTCCAGCGGAATACATTGAGGAACTCGCGATGTTGCAGAGCCACGTTCCTCCGATGTCCGAGGACGAAGTCGTTCGAGTGGCCGAACAGGAATTGCGGGTGCCGTGGGAGGATGTATTCGAGTCGATTGATCCCAAACCGCTTGCTGCAGGGACCATCGCCCAAGTGCATCGGGCGACGCTCGAAACCGGAGATCGGGTGGTCGTCAAGATTCAGCGGCCTACGGCACGAGCGGAAATTGAACAGGATTTGGCTCTCCTGGAGGTCTTTGCCGAGAAGGTCGGCAAGCGTCCCGCGCTCAACCAAGTGGTGAATATGGAGGCCGTGTTCAAGCACCTCTCCACATCGCTTCAGCGCGAACTCGACTTCCGTCAGGAAATCGAGAACATCGGCCGGATGCAGATGGTGCTCGCGGACTATGATCAATTGGCGGTCCCTTCCGTGTACCGGGAGCTGTCGACCGGCCGATTGCTGGTGATGGAAGAAATCCAGGGCGTCAAGATTGCCCAGGCGCCGGACGGTCCAGAACGCGTCGAGGCCGCTCGTCAGCTCTTGGAAAGTTTCTACAAGCAAATCATCGTCGAGGGTTTCTTCCATGCTGATCCACACCCCGGCAATCTCATGTGGTGGAAGGACTGTATCTACCTCTTGGATTTCGGGATGGTCGGGGCGGTGGACGCCAACGTGCGCGAGCATCTTTTATTGTTGCTGATGGCCTTGTGGAAAGAAGATACGGTGTTCCTGAGTGACGTGATCCTCATAATGGCCGGATCGCTCGACCGGAGTGATCTGGATGTCCCTCAGTTTCAGAGTGATATCGGCGAGATGATTTCCAAATACCGTACAGCGGCTCTGGCCGACATGCAGATCGGACCGCTCTTGCAGGAAATGAGTGCGATTGGGGTTCGACACGGGGTTCCACTGCCGGCGTCACTGACCCTTGCGGCCAAGGCGCTTGCGCAGGTCCAGCTCGCGACCGCGCAGTTGGATCCCAAACTCGATCCGTATGATGTGGCGGGCAAGTTTTTGATGCGGTCGATGCTGAAACGTTTGGGTGCCACCCTGGATCCTCGCGCGTTGGTGTATCAGTCGCAGAAGTTGAAAGTACGAGCTGAACGGGTCGTTGAAGCGATTGAACACCTCATTGGCGCACGCCCCGGCCAGAAGCTGGTTGTCAATTTTAAGGCGAATTCATTGGAGGATACGGTTCGCCGTACAGGCCGGCGTCTTGCCGTAGGGTTGACCGCTGCTGCGAGTATTCTCGCCAGCGGACTCACGGCGACGTCAACAACCGCTGCTGACTGGGTCTCCGTGTCGTTCGGGATCGTTGCCGGACTGCTGATTGTTGGATTGGTGCTCGATCTCGCGCGTGGACGGTAACCGACAGATAAGCCGCTGAGCCAGCACTCGTCTTACGTGAAACGTGAATCGTATCTCGTCCCCGGATTCACACGCTTCACGAGGTGCGCTTCACGCCTTACAAACGACGCTTCACGACGATTGCTTTATGAAAGACGTGATCCACGCGGTTTCGCTCCGCTGCTCTTGACTGAACGGAGGATCATTTTCTCGAGTAGGTATGCAAACACCGACATCCCGATGGATATGATCCGGAATTCCAACCGACCTCTAAAAGAACGGGGTTTCGTGGTCGTGCTCATCGTGGGAGCATTATCAAGGAATGCTGCATTGCCCGCAAGAGGAATTGATCCGTAGCAAGGGCGTTCTTTGGCACCACACCTGGCCGAAGGTTCTCGGCTGAAGCGCGAGCTCGCCGAGGCCCGCATGGAGCGCGACATCTTAACAGAGCCACCGCGTACGTTGCGAAGGCGCAGCTGTTCGGTACGCATGCATGACGACGCTGCGCCAGCAGCATTCCTTGGCCCTGCTCTGTCGGGTCCGGGAGGTGTCCCGAAGCGGCTACTCTGCCTGCCGGCCCTCGAAACGCGCCCAGGAGAATACGCGTGGGATACATGTGCGGACTCGGTAGATGTATGGATCGGAGCGCCTCTAAGTGGAATTGCGGGACGACGGGTGTTCGGCCGGGGTGTTGCGGATCAAGCGGCTGCGCAGGAAACTTGGGTTGCGCTGTGCGCAGATACACTGATTCAGAGCCACCACGAATTCGACGCATGGGTTGCCCATGGCGGACAATCCGGGTCGCCCACACAGTTGCTGCCACGCGACCGAATGAGATCTGGGTCGCCGACATCACCTCTGTGCCACCATAGAAGGGTGGCTGTATCTGGCTGACGTCAGGGATCTCCACACCTTCGAAGTGGTCGGCCATGCGATGAACGACCGGATGACGACGGACTTGGTGCGGCAGGCCCTGCTTATGGCTGTGGGGGCGAAACGCTCACGACTAGGCCTGATGTACCCAGTCGGATCGCGGCTCTCAATATCGTGCCCAGGACTATCAACAGCGGTTGTAGCAGTTAGGCCTGACCTCGTCCATGAGTCGGCGAGGCACCTGCGACGACAATGTTCCGATGGAAACTTTTTGCGCACGCTGAAGAACGAACTGGTACATCACCGGGGGGATGCCACGTCGGAGCAAGCCCGGCAAGAGATCTCGGGGTCTATCGAGCTCTTCTACAACCGTCAGCGGCGCCATTCAGGGTTTGGGAATTGCTCGCCCGCCATGGGTGCCCAGCAGTTGGCCCGTCAATGGCCAGCGGCATGAGACCGCAATTCATGGCATCCACTATTGCAACCGAGGTCACTTCAACGAGTCTGTGCCCTGAGTAATGATCACGTATTCGTGCATCAGCGTTGGAGCACACTGGCTGCTACCAGTATTGCAACCAGTTTTGACCGTCGTGCTACTATTGCTCTTGCTGAGGCCAGCCGTAATGACTAGGGATGTTGAGGTGACGCATGAGAGGTGATGGGGCTAAGTTAGCTCAAAAACTCTTGCCCCAGGTCGCTATGTTGTCATTCCTCTCACCCGGTGAAATAGAAGCGATTTCACACCGTGGTGAAATAGAGTCTGTTAATGATGGCGATGTTCTCATCACTGAGGGTGAGATTGGAAACACATTGTTTCTTGTGCTGCAAGGTAACGTTGCAATCTCTCGGGATGGGTTTCGCCTGGCCGTTAGTGAAATGGGATCGGTGGTAGGTGAAATATCACTTGTTGACTCGGGAAAGGCAACTGCAACCGTAACCGCTATCGGTCCAGTGATGGTGTTCAGGATATCCAGGGAGAACTTTGAAACTCTTTACTCAAATAAGAATTTTGTTCGCGCTATCCTCAAAGGTCTTGCCGCAAAAACACGGGAGGCGCTTGCCCGAGACGTCGGCAATCTTCACCGAATAGAAGGACTGCGTGATACGTTCGGGCGATATGTTTCTAAAGCGGTGTTGGATGATATTTTGTCTTCTTCTGACCCGGAGTCACTTCTATCCGGTCGCTTGGCCAATGCCACAATCCTCTTTTCTGATATTCGCAATTTCACTAGCTTCTCCGAGCATCTGTCTGCCGCGGACATGATCGGCCTGCTTCGAGACTATTTTGGCCGAATGGTTCCCCTGGTCACGAAGCACAACGGGTATATCAACAAGTTCATTGGTGACGCTCTTTTGGTTCTATTTAACCTTCCGGTGGCATACTCAAATTCGGCTATTGAAGCGGCACAGACGGCTATTGAAATGTCTCAATCGCTTGACGAGATGAACGCTGATAGGCGCAGCCGCGGAAAGCCCGTGATTAGTATCGGAATCGGGATCCATGTAGGAGAAGTCATTGCTGGTAATATTGGCAGTATTGAGAGGATGGAATACACCGTCATTGGTGACAATGTGAATCTATGCTCGCGCCTTGAGGGTTTGACCAAGCACTATGGGGTGCGGGTGCTGATCAGCGAAGCTCTGCGAGAGAAGATCAGCCAACATTTCCTCATTCGCCCGATAGATTTGGTGATCGTGCAAGGTAGACAGACGCCCACACGGATCTATGAACTGTGTAGGACGATGTCTTCAGCGAGAGATGAGGACATATCAATGTGTCAGCAGTACGAGGAAGCGCTCAATCTATACTTTGCTGGACGCTGGCGTGACTGTGCCAAGAAAATATCTCAGAGCAAACTGCTGGCTAACGATAACCCAGCTAACGTACTGCGCCACAGATGTGAGGGCTTTTTAAAAGAACCTCCTCCCCAAAACTGGAATGGCGCGTTCGCCATCGGTAAAAAGTGAAAGGGTGTTCAAATAGGGCTCTAAAGTATGGGGTCGGGATTCTTTATGAAACGTCTCAGGGGTGATCCGCACAGGATATTACCACCGCTCGCCGCGTCGCCTCTTGTCTTCGCTCGTCTCCTTCGATTACTGTCAAGCGTTGCTGGTTACTCAGCGGAGTCTCCGTGGCGAGATATGCCGTTTAACTGCGGACACGCCGGGGGGTAAGGGTGGGTAGAGGATGCCCTCGCTTCTACGGATGCTCCAATGCGTTGTGGAGATTCCTCCCGGTGGAGGGCATGCTGTCAGGGAGATGAGACCTCAGCGCGTGTAGACTGCTGATGCGATATATGAGCATGCCCAACCTGAGTTTTCAGCCACATGCCGACGATTGACGTGATGACAAGAACATTCAAAGCACTTGCATGGGGTTCCGTAGTGGGGTTCATAGGGCTTGCGTTCAGCTTCACGCACACGGCGAGAGGGTTTGAGGAGGATCTTGGTCTTGCGTTGTTGTTTAACCTGAGAGGTGTCCAACAGTCACCCACCGAAGCCGTCGTCGTCAGCATTGATAGAGATTCTTCGGAAATCCTCAAGATCCCGGATAATCCCGACAAGTGGCCCCGTTCAGTTCATGCAAAACTGGTCGATACCCTCACGCGTGCAGGTGCCAAAGCCATTACCTTTGACGTGCATTTTATTGAGCCAAAGACAAAGGGAGAGGATCGCCTTTTCCAACAGGCGATTCGTCGCGCTGGAAACGTCGTGCTTGCCGACGCCATGAGGGCCAAAGATCTTCCGACCTCATCGAATGGAAATGACGCATCCGATACCGCCACCATCGTTAAGCTCACCAAGCCGTTTGAGCCGTTTGCGCAAGCGGCAACAGGAACGGCTCCATTCGTCCTGCCCCGGATTCCGTTCAAGGTAAATCAGTATTGGACGTTCCAGCAGGGAGCTGGTGATGCCCCGACGTTTCCGATTGTGGCATTGCAGCTGTATGGGTGGGAAGCGGTGGGTGATTTGATTCAGTTGGTGAAACAGGTCGCTCCGGCCTATGCGGAGAAGCTGCCCGGCAATGTGGAGAGGGAGCGGATCACCCGAGGTCTCGTGGGAATGATCCGTGACCTGCGAGATCTGTTTGAGGGCGATCCTATGCTGGCTGAACGGGTACGCGAAGCATTAGACCGGTCGGATCTGTCGGCAACAGACGGGCACCGATATCGTCTCCTGAAGGCCCTGATCAATCTGTATGGGGGAGAGACGAGCCGATACATCAACTTCTATGGACCGCCAGGAACGGTTACCACGATCCCATATCATCAGGCGCTCAAGATTGGAACAAAGTCAGGGGCGGGACTCGATGTGAAGGGGAAAGCCGTCTTTGTCGGCCTTTCAGAAGTTCTCCTCGCAGAGCGAAAGGACAGCTTTTACACCGTTTTCTCGCAGGGGAACGGGGTCTTCATCGGCGGGGTAGAAATCGCCGCAAGTGCTTTCCTGAATATTCTCGATGATACGACGATCGTACCGATCAGCATGTCGGCTCATATCTGGCTGCTGCTGTGTTGGGGGATCCTTGTTGGGGGGCTCTGTCTGCTGCTCCCCGTCAGCATGGCTGCCGGGGTGATGGTTGGTCTGGCTGGGCTCTATCTGGCTGTCGCCGCATATCAGTTTCAATCCTACCAGCAGTGGTATCCGGTTGTACTTCCTCTCCTCGTTGAGCTACCGATCGGTTTCGTCGGTGCGGTTCTCTGGAATTATGTTGAATCGGAACGCGAACGCAAGAACATCCGCAACGCATTCGGGCTCTATTTGCCGAACGACGTCGTGGATCACTTAGCGAAGGATATGGCGAATATCAAGGGCACGACACAGGTGGTTTATGGAACCTGTCTCTTCACCGATGCCGGAGACTATACTGCGCTCTCAGAGAAAATGACGCCGAAGGAGCTCAGCGATTTCCTTGGCCGGTATTTCGAAGCGCTCTTTCAGCCGGTGCGCAAACATGGTGGTCTGATCGTGGACCTGAAGGGAGATTCGATCTTAGCGATTTGGAAAGAATCACATGATGATCCAGCGCTGCGAAGAAGGGCTTGTCTCGCCGCGCTGGAGATGTCCGAGTCCGTGGCCCGGTTTAATCAATCGGTGGCGCCCTATAATTTGCCCACACGCATCGGTCTGCATGCCGGTGAATTGACGATCGGGGCGGTTGGAGCCATGGATCACTATGAGTATCGGCCGACCGGTGACGTCGTCAATACGGCCTCACGGGTGGAAGGGTTCAATAAGTACGTCGGGACCCAAATCGCCGTGAGCGACGAAGTTATCCAAGGATTGGATGGAGTGCTGACCAGACAGCTCGGGACGTTCCGGCTCAAAGGCAAAGGCAAGCCGCTCGGGCTTCATGAATTGGTGAGCCGCTCAGAGCAGGCCGAAGAGGCACAGCGTGAAACCTGTGCGATCTTTGCGGAGGGACTGACGGCCTTTCGAAACCGTTGCTGGGATGAAGCTCGCGCTGCCTTCCAGCAGTGTCTCGACGTGACGGAGAACGATGGTCCCTCTCAGTTCTATCTCACCCTGTGCGACCAGTATCTCAAGACGCCCCCTTCAGAAGAACCCTGGGATGCTGTCGTCACGCTCGAAAAAAAATGACCTGGCTCGTGAGATCTGCGGGATGTTCAAACACGCTAAATGGCGTTATGCGGCACCAGGCTGCTCAATTAGCTCTCGTGAACAGAGGGCATAGCCCACTACGCTTTTCCGAGCTGAATCTAATCAGATACAGCATCTATTTAGATACGGCTGCCCTGTAATTGGTATATCGAGACCTTGACGGTGGGCCAAGTAATTGGTTGGAATCTTCCACCTGTACCTGGCCTGCCTCGCTCGGTTGTTGTAGGAGACTGAAAACAGTGTGCCGCCCCGCTAGGGTGCCTGATGACTCACCTGCCAGGTCAGGGGCGGATTGGTCAGGTCTACTCCATCTACCTTTTATTTCCCTGTCGGCATGTTCCTTGCTCACACGAAGAATGGCCGCAATGATGTCACTCTGTTGAAATAGAGGTAATTAAAGGTTTCATAATCACTGGTGATGATTGTGGTGTAGTAATGATTGTAATTACCTATCCTAACAAAATATGTGCAATTGCCTCCCTGCAAAGCTTGCAATGGGCTTGGGGAAGGCGTAGGCTTGCCCGCCTACGTGGTGATGTGTAGGAACCAAGCTGACAGGGAGTGGAGTGGATTCGCGCTTCCCCAAGCGCGTGATGGTTCACTTCACAGCGGGCAGCCATGAAGCGACGAAAAGATGGAAGGGAGGGAATGATGGGAGGAACGGCGAGCCGATGGTCGACTTGTTCCAATCTCATGATTTGCTCAGCCATTCTGCTGGATGTGCTGTCCCCTGCCACGTCACGTGCCGCGACATGCGAGCCATCAATCGCGAAAGCCATGGCTGTCGAGGGCAAGGTGGATGCTCGATCTGCCGACACTACGCAGTGGCGGCCGGTTAAGCTGCGCGACACCTTTTGCCCTGGCGACGTAATCCGCGTGCAAGAGCGAAGCAGGGCCGATATCGCGCTCTCCAATCAGCCGATGTTGCGTCTCGATCAGAACACCACGATGACGCTCGGTGGTGTCAAGAAGCAAGGCGGCTCCGTCGTGGAACTCACGAAGGGCGCTATGCACTTCTTCAGCCGCCTTCCCAGGAATCTCGACATCAAGACCGCCTTCGTGAACGCAGGTGTGGAAGGGACCGAAGGCGTTGTGAACGTCGGCGAGGAGAAAGCTGAAGTCACGATCTTCGAAGGCAAGGTCGTCGCAGCCAACGAGTCCGGGACAGTCACAATTACCGACGGCCAGTCGGTCGTTGCCGAACACAGCAAACCCCTGGCATATCAGACCGTCGTCAAACCGCGCGACGCGGTGCAGTGGGCGCTCCATTACCCGCCGATCACTGACCGGAAGGTCGGTGAAGCGGGGGAATTGCAGATGCTCACCAGCCGTGCCGCAGACGCGTTGGCGGTCGGCCGGGTGGATGAAGCCAAGACGGACCTCGATCGGGCGCTGAAAGTAGATCCACGATCTGCCGACGCACTGGCCCTCCAGTCCATTATCGCCGTGGTACAAAACGACAAGGAACAAGCGCTGGGATTGGCCACGAGCGCAGTGGCGGCGAATCCACAGTCTGCTTCCGCCAAAATCGCACTGTCCTATGCCCAGCAGGCCCATTTCGATGTTGAAGGAGCGCTGAAAAGTCTCCAGGAAGCCGTCAAGGCCGAACCCACCAACGCTCTGGCGTGGTCGCGGTTGGCCGAAATGCATTTGTCGTTGCAGCAACTCAGCGAGGGATTCGCAGCCGCGAAAAAAGCCGTGGAGTTAGATCCCAATGTCGAACGAGCCCATACGGTGTTAGGGTTCGCCTACCTATTGCAAGTCAAAACCAAAGAAGCACAGGCCGAGTTTCAACAGGCGCATGAACTTGACCAAGCCGCGGCGTTGCCACAACTGGGCCTAGGCTTGGCCAAATTTCGGGAAGGCAAAGTCGAAGAAGGTCGCCGCGAAATGGAAGTCGCCGCCAGCCTGGACCCGAATAACGCGATGATCCGGAGCTATTTGGGGAAAGCCTATTTTGAAGAAAAGCGTGACGACATGACCGAGCGTGAATACAAGAATGCCAAGGAGTTGGATCCCAAAGATCCCACGCCGTTCTTCTATGACGCATTGCAGAAACAGCTCATGAACAGACCGGTCGAGGCTCTTGAGGATATGGAGACGGCGATCGAGAACAATAAGAATCGCGCCGTATACCGGTCTCAGTTGCAGATGGATTCCGATGTAGCGGCACGTAGTTCTGCCTTGGGACGTATCTATACCGATCTAGGATTTGAACAGGTAGCCTTGGTGGAAGGTTGGACCTCGATCACACAGGATCCCAGCAGCTACACCGCTGCGCGTTTTCTCGCGGACACCTATGCGTCACGTGAACGGCATGAGGTGGCCCGTGTGAGTGAGCTTCTACGGTCTCAACTCTTACAGCCACTCAATATCACACCCATTCAGCCCTCCCAGGCGATCAGCAATCTGTTGCTCATCAGTTCGATAGGTCCTACCGGGTCTTCTTTTAACGAGTTCAATACCTTGATGGTCAATCGCGACCGGCTCACGTTTCTGGGCAGTGGATTGTACGGCAGCAATAACACAGCGATGGGGGAGGGCATCGTTGCCGGCATCTTCGGAAAGCTCTCAGTCAGCGCCGGATTTTCCAATTTCAGAACCGACGGCTGGCGTATGAATGCCAACCAAAAAGACGCGATTGCAAACGTGTTCATGCAGTATGAGTTGACACCCAAGACGAGCATTCAGGCCGAGTATCGATATCGCAACCTTCAAACAGGCGACGTGCAGCAGCAGTGGTTTGACAACAATTTCCAGCAATTCTTTAATAACTCCATCGTAAACAATATTTTCAGAATCGGAGGGCGGCATGCGTTTACGCCTGACTCAACCTTAATCGCGAACTTTAGCTACACGAAGAATTCTGATCTTGCCACATTCGCTCCTCCGAATACGCCCCCCGTTGACCCGGGAATTGGGGTCCCTGTTCCGATTTCATTTCAGCAAGTCAACGGAAAAGAGTTCAAGCAGGACTCGTATACTGCAGAGGTGCAACACATATGGCGCTCTCCGTATCTGAATCTCGTCACCGGTGGGGGATACAGACAACAGAACGGAAGTCCCCGATTACTTGTCAATCTTAATGCCAGCATCCTGGATCCCAACGATCCCACACTCGCGAACCTCAATGTCGTGGACCAAACGATTCCGTTGCTTCTTAGACAGCTCAACGCATATGCCTATGGTTACGTCAAGCCGAGTCGGAGTCTGACACTGATTGCGGGAGGCAGCTACGATTATTTGGAGGGGTCGCCTGCATATGTGGCCGGATCAAATCCCGACAATAATAGGAGTCAGTTTAACCCCAAATTCGGCATTGTGTATGAGCCGTTTGTAGGCACGACGATTCGGTTAGCGGCCTTCAGGACGCTCAAATCACAAACCTTAAGTGAGCAGACAATCGAACCTACCCAGGTGGCAGGCTTTAACCAGTTCTACGACGACGTCTCTATCAGCAATGGATGGCGTTACGCAGGGGCGATCAACCAGAAGTTCACGAAGACTTTCTTTGGCGGTATCGAAGGTTCTTATAGAAAAGTAGATCTTCCAGCGACGGACCCTTTGAATATTGCGGTTACCTTGAACAACAATAACCAGTGGTATCAGGCGATTGGATATCTTAATTATGCGCCGCATCCCTGGGTGGCGCTCAGGGCCAGTTACCAATATGACCAATACGCAAACAGTTTGCCTAGTGCCGGACAATTCTCTGATGCGAACCTCTACACCAGTCGAGTCCCTTTGTCGGCTGGGTTTTTTCACCCATCTGGTTTCATTGCTAATGTAACTCTCACCTACTGGAATCAACTGGGAACGTTTGAGCCCCTGAGTCAGCCGATCGGGACCCGCGTGGACGGTCACGACACATTTTGGCTCACCGACTTTATGGTCGGATATCGGATGCCGAAGCGGTATGGGCTGATTGTCGTGGGCGTGAAGAACGCGTTCGATCAGAAGTTCCAATATTTCAATACCGACTGGAGAAATCCGATCATTCAGCCTGATCGGCTCGTATTTTTCAAAATCACCATTGCCCTTCCATGAGAGACCTGATCATAAACGTGTTGATGAAATGCCGACCAATAGGAGGTTTGTATGTTGCGTAAATTCTTAGCGGCAATCAGTGTCATGTCGTTCACCATGACTATCATAGGGCTATCAAGTCACGCTCTGGCGCTCAACATCACCTTGAGCAAAGCGTCGACTAATAGCGTGCATTGTACGGTGGTTGCTACCGGTGCGGGAAACGTTACCAAGGATCCCTTGGTCTTTAGCTGCATAGTTGCGCCCCTGGAGCAAAGCTCGTCGATAACCGGGCTTGTTGTGTGTGGAAATCCAGGCAAGAAGACCAACACATCGCCCGGCATACAGTTAGCGGAATTAACTGGATCATTTTCGGAATTTGACCCAGTTAGCCCGAAGAGTTGCGACAAGAATGGAAAGTGCACACAGGAAGTCGTTGCTGAGCCCAACGGAGATCAACTAACCTCGTTAAATGCCGCATGCCCAAACCCGAACTGGGTCGCGAAAGATTTTGTGCCCTGCGCAGCGACTGTTACGGTCCAAGGGATTGGTCTGTGTAGTGACAAAATCACCGAGGGGGTGCGGGCCCAGGCAACATACTCCTGCGTAATCCCGAACTGTGAGGCTGTTCTAACATATGATCCAGCCACTCAGACATTGGTGGGACCCGACTACACATGCACAAAGGTGTCAGAGTCATCGCAATCCTGTTAGGAACACTCCAACAGGGAGTATTCAAAAGTGACAGGAGACGGTTCGGTTAGCGGCTGTCCCCGCGCATGTGAAGTGGAGTCATGGCCCATGGGAGTGAACGGAAATCTGACGGCAAGCCGTAGTGCTGCAGAGGAAGAAAAGATTGAATGCTGAAAATAAAACAATATCTCTCCAATCAAGCAGGAGGTGCGTATGTTGGGTAAAGTCTTGACCGCGATCGTGGTTCTGTCGTTCACCGTTCCTATCATGGGTCTAGCGAGTCACGCCCTGGCGCTCAACATCACCTTGAGCAAAGCGAAACCCAATACTGTGTCCTGTGACGTGGTTGTGACCGAGACAGGAGATATTGACACGAATACCTTGAGCGTTAGCTGCAAAGTTGCGCCGCCGTCAGAAGGCCTGCCTGATATACCCGGGCTTGCTCTGTGTCGCAATCCAGGGAGCAAGAAGAACGCAGCCCCAGGAATACAGCTGGTGGAAGTGGGATTAGTTGGATCATTTGAGGACACGTCCGAAGTTGCCCAGGTGAATTGCAACGGGGAGACTGGACGGTGTGAACAAATTGTCACTGCTGCGGCCAAAGGAGCTCAATTAGCCGCGTTAAATGCTGCATGCCCAAACCCACGCTGGACCGTGACAGATTTTGCGCCTTGTTCGACGATGATTACGGTCACAGCAACTGGTACGTGTAGCGAAGAGTACGAAGGGTACGAAGGGAACAGGACGAGGACAGTCACGAAAACATACACCTGCATACAGAATAACTGCCAGGCGGTGCAGTTTGATAAAAAAACGGGGAGTCTGGGGGGGCCTGATTACTCCTGCACTGAGGTATCTAATACAGATTCAGGGTGTGTGTATCCTGACTGAAGACTAAGGATGGTGAATGCTGAGGCCAGTACTAACAAGTCGCCTGTTCACTTTCCTGTTTGTAGGACTGTGTCTGCTGCCGGCCGCAGGGCTGAGCGAGAACAGAGGGACAGCCACACAGCCAACACCAGTAGCTACTATTGATGGGTCCATTGTCTCAGAAGCTGATCTTGCTCAGACGGTAGCGGGCCAACTCCAGCAGCTCAGACAGCAGGAATATGAGCTAAAAAGTAAGGCCTTAGGGAAGATCATTGCCAAAAGGCTCCTTGAAACGGAGGCCGCAAAGCAAGGGATCACCGTCGATCAGCTAACTGATCGCGAAGTCAGCGTGAAGATCGACGAGCCAACGGATGCCGAAGTGGAAGCTTATTATCTCGCACAAAGGGATAAGGTTCAGCGACCGTTCTCCGATGTGCGGATGCAACTCCGTCAGGCGTTGCATCAGGCGAAGATACTGCAGGCGATGGAGCAGTATCTCTCCCAGCTCAAGGCCAATGCCAAGATTCGGATCACGCTCAGTCCTCCACGCGTGCAAGTCGCGGACGATCCGAAGCGGGAACGCGGAAATGTCAACGCAGTAGTGTCGATTGTGGAATTCTCGGATTACCACTGTCCGTTCTGCAAGCAAGCCGAAACAGTAGTGGCTGAAGTGCTTGCCAAGTATGATGGCCAGGTGCGGGTCGTCTATCGAGATTTTCCGCTCGATAATCTCCATCCTCATGCGAGAGCTGCCGCCGAAGCCGCGAGTTGTGCGGGCGATCAGGGGAAGTTTTGGCAATATCATGATGCGCTATTTACCAACGCCCCCAAGGCTTCGGCCGATGACCTTAAAGGCTATGCCATTATGATCGGCTTGGATGCCGACCAATTCGACCGATGCATGAAGGAAAACACGCACCGCGATCTTGTGCAGCGGGACGTGGAGGAGGCTACCAAGCTCGGCATTACGGGCACCCCAGCATTCTTCATCAATGGCCGTTTTGTGAACGGTGCTCAGCCGTTGGAGAAGTTTGTGCAAATCATCGAGGAGGAACTGGCGTTCACACAGAAAGGTGCATCGTCACCGCATCGCTGAAAGAGAGTGGGTTTCATTCGCAGAGAACCGGAATGAGAAGGGTGAAAGAAAAAGAACGAGGTTACGTGCGAGTAGGTGTAGCCAGTTGCGGGGCCTCTTATTCAAATTTTTGACTATTTATCTGGGTACCAAGCGGTGAGATGCGTGGTCAGGAAACCCCGCAAGCCATGATTAACCACGAGGCCCTCCTCAAAATTCTCCTATGCTGATACGGTATGATGGACTTCTCTTCGCTGAGGAACTTCTACCGCCGTCATTCCTCAACCACCCTGGTGCGCTTCAGACTTGACTGCACCGAGACCGATGGCGCTGTCAAGAGATGCAGACGCAGGCGAGCCCAACATGGTATATAGTCATACCGTTGTGAGAGTCAGTGTTACATGATTGGCTACTGAGATATGAGTCAGCATGAGCGTTTCTTCCGGTAGCCTCAGAAGTTTTTAGGAATCGACGTCTACACATGCGCATACGAGTATTGGGTTGCCACGGGGCCGATTGTCTCGTGAGCACCGGGGACAAGCCCATCCGTCAAGAAAGTTGCGGGTTTTTGATTGATGACTCTGTGCTCTTGGATGCCGGCACGATCGGTGTTCAGCTCACCTTGGCCGAACAACGCCGCATTCGTGTCGTGTTGCTCAGTCACCTGCACTTCGACCATATTAAGGGGCTCCCGCTCTTGGCCGACAACCTTGCGGAAGGATTCGATACTCCGGTTCTGGTCGCGGCGACTGAATCGGTGATGCAGGGGCTGATGGACCATGTGTTTAATGATAAGGTCTATCCGAATTTTTTTCAGCTGCCTGATCGGAACCATCCGGTCTTCCAGGCTCAGATTCTCGAGCCAGGCAAGCCGGTTATGATGGGCCATCTCGATGTGATTCCCGTGCCGGTCAACCATGCCGTGCCCACTGTCGGGTATGTCGTGAAGGACCAAGATGCCGCGCTGCTCTATAGCGGTGATACCTATCAGACTGAGGACATTTGGAGTGTGGGTCGGACAACCCCTAACCTGAAGGCCGCCTTCATTGAATCGTCTTTCCCCGACGAACTAGGGGCGTTGGCGAAAAAATCAAAACACCTGACGCCGTCGCTGTTTTATAAAGAGTTTCAAAAACTCGGCCGACCCGAACTCCCGGTCTATGCCTATCACATGAAGCCCGCGTTCAAAACCCAGATCCAGGCTGAAATCAGCCGGTTTGAGATTGAACAGGTTGGGTTTCTTCGAGAAGATCAGATCATCACAATTTAATTGCCGCAACCATATCCGTCGCTTGTCGTTCGTGAAGCGTATCTCGTTACGGATTTAGACGCTTCACGGCTTTTGGACACCTCACGCATCACGTTTCACGCTACGGATAATGCGGGCTGGAGAGGTGATGAATCAGCCACTCAGCAATCAGGCTTGTCATCCGGTTGAAATCTTCCCCCTTCGTAAACTGATGGTCGGCTCCAGGCAGCATCTCGAGATGTTTTTCCACTCGTAGCGTGTCAAAGAGTCGCCGGCTCTGATGAAGCGGGACGTGTTCATCCTTATCGCCTTGGACGATGATGGTGGGAGCCATGATGGACCGTGCGGGGTCGTAGGCGATTCGATGCAGGGCATCTTCATAAAAGGCATAGCGAAGCTTGATTCGGTCGGGGCCTCCCATGATATTGGGAATCGTGTCCGTTGTCTTCCACCGTGCCATCTCATCTGGGCCAAATCCTAATCGTAACTCCTCCGCGAAATCGACGACCGGGCATTTGAGTGCTAGGCACGCCAGGTCTGTCCGTTGAGCGGCCGTCAGGATCGACACCAGCCCGCCGAAGCTTGACCCCATTAATCCAATCTGACGATAGCCGTTCTGCTTCATGAGGTCGATGGCTGCCTGAGCCTGTTGCACTCCCAGGGTTGTCGTGATCTGCTCGAAGGGGCCGTCGCTTTCTCCTTGCCCAAAGAAGTCGAAGCAAAAGGTGCCAATCCCCTGGTCGATCAGCAACCGGGTGAGGGCCTTATTCGTCGAACTGGTTTTGGAGGAGAGAAACCCATGGCACAAGACGGCTACCCTGTCTGTTCCTCCGCGCGGGAGGCTCACGATCGCGGAAACGCGATGCCCTTGGGGATCAAGAAAGGAGAGGCGTTCTTCCAGGGGGAGTTGGCGGTCAGAGGCTTGAGGCATTTGGTTTCCGCATAACTTGAAATGTGAAACATGCAACCTGAAACTCACGCCGTTCAGTCTCGCTCCAGGAAATAGAAATGATCGGTCGGGCCGTGGCCGTGGCCGATCGCCAATCCATGCCGAATGGCCTGCGAGACATAGGTCTTGGCCGCTTGTGCCGCATCCAACACGGAACGGCCTCTGGCAAGGTGAGCGGCCAGCGCAGAGGCGAATGTACAACCGGTGCCATGGGTATGGCTGGTCTCGATGAACTCACCTTTCAGGACATTAAAGAACCGACCGTCGTAGAGGAGGTCAGTCGCCCGTTCGCTGAGCAGATGGCCTCCCTTGATCAGGACGTGTTTACACCCGAACCCATGGATGATCTTGGCGGCTCGTCGCGCGTCGGCCAAGGAGGTGATCTGGATCCCCGATAATTGTTGCGCCTCATGGATATTTGGGGTGACCACGAAGGCGAGCGGCAGTAACTGGGCCTTCATCGCGTTGACGGCCTCCGGTCGCAAGAGGGGATGACCGCTCTTCGAGACCATGACCGGGTCCACGACGAGGAAGGCGACCTTTTGAGGAGTCAGCAGCTTGACGACCGTCTCAATGATTGCCGTCGACGACAACATGCCGGTCTTCACGGCGGCGATGTCGAAATCGTCGAAGACCGCGTCGAGTTGCGAGGCGATGATGCTCGGCGGTAACTCGAACACGTCCGTCACTTCCTCGGTATTCTGAGCCGTGACGGCGGTGATGACCGACATGGCAAAGACGCCGTTGGCAGACATGGCCTTGAGATCGGCCTGAATGCCGGCGCCTCCACCGGAATCCGATCCGGCTATCGTCAGCACTTGTTTGATGGTCTGTGGCATAGGTTACTTTCAAATGCGTGAAGCGTCGTTCATTCCTTTGGAACCTGAAACCTGAAACTCTTGTGACCTCGTTGGCCGCAACGCTTCACGACTACCGGTTACGGCGTCACTTCTCCTTGGCTGGGAGGAGGCTCCAGCTTTAACTTCTCGATGGTGAATGCGGCGTCGCGTCGTGGTAATTGTTCATGAAACGATAAGGTGAACTCGGAAGCCGACGCGTCCGATGGTTGTGTGAACATGAAGACCACCCGCTGTTTTCGACGGGGGGACAGTTCGATACCTCGCGTGCAGAGGCCTTCACGGTTCTCCTCTACGGTCTGATGCCATACATTCCCATGTTCGTCCTTCAGCACCGTATTTTGCAAGTGACAGAGGAGCTTGAGATCACGGGAGGAATGATTCGCAACAGTGGCATCCAGCTTCACCCGTCGGGTCAGTTGCTCAATCGACGTGACGACGAACTCGTAGGCGTCGTTTCGATGGGTTCCTATTCCTGGAGGTGGCGTGGGTTCCTTTGGTTTTTCGGCCGGCAGTATTCCTGGTGGAGGATCTTCTTTCTTGAAGAACGTGCTCAGGGGACCACTTTTCGGGAAGGTCGTCCGAGTGGCACTGATTGATTGCGCCTGTTTCGGAGTGATCAGCCGTACGGTTACTTGCAGGCCTTCTGGTGTGTCGGTGTACGTACCTGATACGAAGATGTCGGCACGGATGGCCTTGGCTGCGCGCCGGACAGTTTTGGCGTGGGCCGGATCGACGTGCTCGAGCTCCATCTTTTTCAAGGTCGAATAGATCAGGGTGCGATCGACTGTCGTCAGCTCACCGGCCACCATAATTTGTGTTCCAAGTTCTTCGGCGAGGAATTGTCCGACCGGCGTCTGTGCACCATGTGCGTCGGTAAAATCGAGCACGGCGAGTCGCTGTTTTTTCGCTTTGGCAGCTCGTTCCGTCACACCTTCTGCCAACTGCTTGAGGCTGTCCTCGTAACTGGCTGCTGCCCATGACGACGATGGAACGTGAGCCGGCAGAACAAGGGCGATCAGAAGGAGCAGCGAGCCAATCATACGCATGAATGGTCATCATTATACTCATGTCTCTCAACTCCGCAAGACTTGCTGACCACTAACCCATTGTGAGAGCTGAATATTTTTGAAAAAGACCTACTTCTCTTGGTTTGTCACGCACCCTGTGCCTGCCCGGTGTTCCGCAAGAAAGCGATCGGCAATCGGCTGAGCGACTAGACTGAGAAATGGACCAGTGGGGATGTTTGACAAACGCGCTTGCCAGTGCAGTACACTAGCAGCCCTATAAGCTCCCCCCATTCACTCCTATTGTCCAAGGAGGCCTCCATGCCGAACAGTTTCTGGGTCAAGATGCTCAGCGCAGCGGGTCTGTTTTTCTTGTGCCTCACCAGTTGGGCCAGTGCCGAAGAGCCGGCGGGTGCGGTCAGTGAGGCACGTCTGGTCGCGCAATACAATTACTCGATCCACATCCTGGCCATGTTGGTTGTCGGGTTCGGATTTCTCATGGTCTTCGTCCGCCGATATGGTTTTGGCGCGACGACCGGCACCTATCTTGTCGTGGCCACGGGACTCCCTCTGTATATGCTGCTGCGTGCGAACGGGGTGGTGGGGCATGAGTTGAAGGCCCATACGGTCGATGCACTCCTGTACGCTGAATTTTCTGTGGCAACGGCGCTCATTGCGATGGGAGCCGTGCTGGGACGTTTGCGGGTGTTTCAATATGCGCTCCTCACGTTGCTGTTGGTTCCGCTTTATGCCCTCAATGAATATCTCGTCTTGGACAATGGGGCCGGGTTGACCAAAGGGTTTCAGGATTCGGCTGGGTCGATCGTCATCCACGCGTTCGGGGCCTACTTTGGTCTGGCCGCGTCGTTGGTTCTGACGACGACGGTACAGCGGAGTCAACCGATTGAATCCGATCCGACCTCCGATCGATTTGCGATGCTGGGGTCCATGGTGCTGTGGCTGTTCTGGCCGAGTTTTGCGACGGCGATCGTGCCGTTTGAGGAGATGCCTCAGACCATCGTGAATACGATTCTGGCATTGAGCGGGGCAACGCTTTCGACCTATTTCCTTAGCACCCATTTCCACCATGGGAAGACGTCGATGGTCGATATGGCCAATGCGGCCTTGGCAGGTGGGGTCTCGATCGGTTCAACCTGCAATCTGGTCAGCCCGACCGGCGCATTTGGGATCGGATTGCTGGCCGGTGCGTTGTCGGTCATTGGCTATGTGTTTATTCAGCCCATGCTTGAATCGAAGATCAAACTTGTCGACACCTGCGGCGTCCACAATCTGCATGGCATGCCGGGATTACTCGGCGGACTCATGGCGATCATCGTTGTGCCGGGCGTGGCGGGTGTGCAGCTTGTGGGTATTACGATGACGCTTGGGATCGCCATCATTGGAGGCGCCATTGCCGGTGCAGTGATTCGAGCGACCGGAACAACCGAACAGGCCTACGAAGATTGCCACGAATTCTCCCATGTGCCGGGCCCGGAGAGTGAACGACGGGTTGAGGAGCTGGCACTTGGAGCCAAGGCCGATATCGACGCCTTGCAGAAAGAACTTCTTGCTCGGCCTGCAGCTCGTACGTGAGGGGGAAAGCCTCTTTCGTTTGCCTGTGAATGACATGGTGGGAGGTCTGGATTAGCCAGGCCTCTCAACCTGCTGAACGGTGAAACGTTGCACGCTGCCTAGGTCGAGCAGGCTCTGTGTGGTGTGACCGACAGGACTGGACTTGATAAATTCTGAGCCGTCAACGAGGCAATAGTGAGAGGAGTTGGCTGGCTATGGTGAGCCCGACAGGACTGCTTGTGATAGATTCTGATTCGTCAGAGAGGCACAGGAAACAGCATAGGCTTGGGGTTTGGTGCGCCCGACAGGACTTGAACCTGTAACCTTCTGATCCGTAGTCAGATGCTCTATCCATTGAGCTACGGGCGCATCCGAAACAGTGCTGAGCGTTGGGTCCTGAATTCTACAATAAAGGCTAGCCTGAAGACGCTTCATGGAGGCTGGAATCTTATGTCAGCCCTCAGCATGTTCGTCTCATTGCTATCAGCGCTAGTGGTTATACAGTTCTCTGTGAGGAGGGGTCAAGGGATGGTTGCCAGAAAAGTCTGTGCTTGGGGTGTTTGTTGATTAAGGGATAACCTTGCTGACTTCGTTTGAGAATGTACTTTCAGTCCCATCCAGATTGAACGCGGAAACAACGAAGAAATAGGTGGTGCCTGTTGCCAGCCCGGTGACAGTGTATGTGGTGACATCCGCGGACGTCGTCGCAATTGGCGTCCCATAGGCACCTGAGGCGGTTGCCAGATAGATCTTGTATCCGGCGACACCCGTTCCAGCGCTTGCGTCCCAAGAAAGCGAGGCGGTTCCACTATCTGGGGAGAATTGGGAATCGAGGGACGGCTCCGCTGATGGACAGGCTGTCAGAACGAGTAGCAGGACAGCGAGTTGCAATATCTGATAGGAACGAGTCATTGGTCTTGGCCGTCCCCTGTCAAATGGTGTGATTGTGTGCGGTGACTCAGTCGTTAGTTTGAGCAAGGTTTGTACCGCATACCTATGCGGAACTAGTCCGGCAGAAGTCATTGAAATGCTACAGAGTGAGCAGGATTGTCTGGAATGACAGGGGTGAAAGGCTACAGAGTATCAGTCAAGCTTGTACGACCATGTCAGGCCCTGTCCTTCTTTGCAACCTCTAACGACTAGAACAGCGGGTAGTCGAGTGTTGTGAAAGCAGTGAGATACGGGCCTGTCTACCTGAAAACGACGAGGGGCCTCCTACAGAGTAGGAAGCCCCTCAATCAGACATCAGCAAGTTGAAACTTACTTGCCGCCCTTGTCCTTCTTGCCCTCATCGCCGAAGGTGTCGGCATGGCCGCCCTTCTTCTCTTCCTTTGGCTTATCACCGAAGGTCTCATCGACATGGCCATCCTTCTTCTTCTTCTCTTCAGCCATCACAACATGGCCGCCCTTCTTCTCTTCCTTTGGCTTGTCGCCGGCGAACGCCGGTGCGCTGAAGGTGACTGCCACTGCCACTGCCATCACTGCCATCAACATGCTCTTCATTATAAGAACCCCCTTATAAGAGTTTAGAAGAATGTGTGCCGTTCATTGGCACTTGAGGAGGTATACAGCAAAGGTGATGCCGTTCCAGGCTCCTTCTCACATGAGACCAAGAATAGCGATGAATCAGTAAGTTAGAAAATCTCTCTCATGAACGCTCGAATGGTTTTTCCTACAGGTGGCTGTAGCAGAATAGTCTGGATCGAGCTAAACCGCCTCAGTTCATGGGTGTGGACTGGGAGCTGCCGTGGTGGGCGGATGTTCCCAAACCCAGAAAGAATTGGATGAGACATGCCAAGTAGTCGATTTGAACGAGAGGGGAGCTCCGGTCTTGCGACCACGGGGTGATGACGAAGTCCGTGAGTCTGAATACGATATATTCGTATTCATATCAATGTGGTTTCTGGAGAGCCTTCTTGTAGGGTGAAGTGGTGTGTGCCCTAGCCGCCTGAAATCACCGGTCTGATTTCAATCTGGTCCTGATCGAAGAGCATCTCATCCTCGGTCACCAATTCATCACCACGAATAACGAGGTGTGCTTCGACGACCAAATTCAACTCTCGCAGGAGGTCTTTGGCTCGTTTCGGACCTTTGATTGCGATTGATCGTGAAGGGTGACTCAGTTGGACCTGCATAGTGCGATCATACGAGTAACTGGGGGGAAGGGGCAAGGGGGAGATGTGGGCACGCATGCGCTGTTTCTGAAAGCCTCAGTCGGCTAGCATAGAGCCGACAGCCTGCTTTTGGCGTAGGCGAGCCCTGCTTCCAATGTCAAAAACTCTCCATCCAACTGGGCTTCGAAACAGTCATCCAGCAATCGGCCCATGTCCGGTCCAGGCTGAACGCCGAGTTCCAACAGATGCCGGCCCATTACGAGGGGGAGCGGGCCCTGCCGATCTACGGCCAGCGCTGTGGCGCGGGTCAGGAGCCAGTCTCCGGCTGGGAATCCATCGAATAGTTTCGGTGGGCGGCCTGCATGATCGGCCCGAGCGACACGGACCAAACGATCGATGCGAGTGACCTGTCTGGCAAGACGTCGGATTGCACTGTCCGAGGCCTGAACATCAAAGAGTGCGCGGGGACGGAGGTGGCACTGTACGAGGGGGATGACGTCCTCCATCACGTCTGGCTGGTTGGTGAGTCGTTCGAGAAAGGTTTTCGTCGGCTCGGTTCCTTCCGATTCATGTCCTCGAGAGGTGATGTGCTCACCGTCGTTCTTCGTCGTTGCCGGTTTCCCGAAGTCATGGCAGAGGATACCCAATCCCACGATCAGATCGTCACGTTCATGGCCTGTGCGTTCTGCTGCAAACCAGTCCAAACAGTGGAGGGTGTGAATCCAGACATCGCCTTCCGGGTGCCAGCGAGGATCCTGAGGGCAGCCTTGAAGTGCTGCGAGTTCCGGATAGAAGCGGAGCCAGCCGCATTGGTCTAAAAAGTGGAGCCCAAGAGAGGGCTTTCGACTCAGAAGGAGAAACTTCTTCCATTCTTCCCACAGCCGCTCACTCGGCTGCCCTTCCTGCGACAAGGTTCGGCAGAGCGTAATCGTCTCTGGTACCACGCTGAGCTCGAAGCGGGCCGCGAGGTGCATAGCTCGGAGTACCCGCAAGGGATCTTCCACGAACTGAGGTGAGGCGTGGCGTAACCGACCAGCCGCGAGGTCTTCTCGACCATTGAAGGGATCACGGAGCTCTCTCGTGTCAGGATCCCAGGCCATGGCGTTGATCGTAAAATCACGTCGCGCCAGCGCCTCGTCGATCGGCATATCGGGATCGGCTTGTCGCAGCAGGCCAGGAATCGATGTGGTCTCGGTGGTGTGGTGACGGGAGGGAATGGAGATGTCGACAGGAAGTCCCTGAAGTTTGAATACGGCGAAGGCCTTGCCTACGAATTGGACGGAGTACTGTTCAGACAGCAAGGTATGAAGTTGTCCCGGTGGCAGACCGGTGACTTCCAGATCCAGATCACGGGGCTGTCGCCCTAGGACGAGGTCGCGAACGGTTCCACCTACTACCCAGGTTCTGCCGCCCATCCCACGGATGCGTTCTTCAATACGGCGAAGGAGGCTTGCGAGGGCCGGATCCTCCAGGCGGAAGCGGGTCGGCACTTAGATCCCTGCTTCACGGAGGAACTTGGCCGACTCTTCCGGAGAGACCGGATTGATGTAGAACCCTGTCCCCCATTCGAAGCCGGCGACTTGCGTTAGTTTGGGAATAATCTCGAGGTGCCAGTGATAGTAATCCCCGGTTTTTTCATGCAAGGGAGAACTATGGAGGATAAAGTTGTAATGCGGCCGCGCCAGTACTTTGTCCATGCGACGCAACGATTCCGACAGGATCGGGGCGAGAAACTCGAATTGAGACTTCTGACTTTCCTCGAAGTATGCCGCATGACGCTTGGGCAGAATCCACATCTCGAACGGAAAACGCGGCGCGAAGGGAGTCACACAGAGGAACTCGGGGTTTTCTGCCACGACCCGGTCCCCATCGGACAGGTCTTGCCGGAGGATATCACAGTAGATGCACCGTTCTTTTTTCTGAAAATGCTGGTGGCACCCATCCAGCTCTTCCTGGACACTGGTCGGGATAATCGGGAGGGCAATCAGCTGGGAGTGGCTGTGTTCCAACGTGGCCCCGGCGGAAGATCCATGGTTCTTAAAAATCAAGATATAGCGAAACCGCAGGTCTTTGCGCAGATCCAGCATCCGGTCGCGATAGGCCCATAGCATATCTTCGATTCGCTTCGTCGGCATTTCGGCGAGGCCTTCGACATGGGTCGGAGTTTCAATGATGACTTCATGTGCACCGATCCCATTCATCCGGTCGTAGAGACCGATGCCTTCACGCCCCATCTCGCCTTCCACCTGGAGCGCGGGAAACTTGTTGGGGACGACCCGGACGGTCCAATTTGGGGTGTTGGGAGCTGCCGGTTGCGGCCGATAGGCCATGATTTCTTTCGGGGTCAAGCGTTCTTGTCCCGGACAAAACGGGCAAAGCGACGCGGCACTCGCTCGAGCCGGTTGAGGGGTGATGAAATCATGAGGGCGGCCGCTGCGTTCCGTTGAAATAATCACCCAGCGACCGACTATCGGATCACGTCGTAGATCGGGCATCTGTTCCTCCGTAAATCGTAAAATGTGAAAAGTTCGGGTCCTTGAACCTGAAGGAATGACTGCTGACTTCTACGCTTCACTTTTCACGTCTTACCTTTTACCTCCCATCACACTCTCCACATTCCTGCTTCAAAGTCCGGTCCCGGCACGGTGAGCACGGCGGGACGCTGGCTGGGGTACCGGGCCACTTCGAGGCCATGTTCTTGCACCGAGATTGAAAGCTGAATCGTCTGTCCTGTTTCCAGATCAAGGTCCTTCCAGGGGATCGCCAACTCCAAGACGGTCTCTGCGTGAATCGACTGACGGGATCCGACGGGTTGCCAGATATCCGTTGTTGTCCGGCGAGACAATTGAAATTCGCCTGGGCCTGACAAGGAGAGGGGAAACGTGAGTCGATACTTGGATTGTAGGCCTTGGAACACGATCTCAACGTCGAAACCTTCTTTCTTGAGATTGGTCTCATCGACGTCGAATCGCATGACAAACTGATCGAGGTTCCAGCCGAAGCGGATGGCTGTAAAGATCCCATCGGCCTTCCACATGGCTCCGAGGGGCGGCTGGGTACTGATGGTACCCGCTCCCCGCCATTCAAAGAAGTTGGTGACCCTGCCGTCGATGGTGGGTGTGAGGAGACCGACTGGCTGTTGAACCATCTCGGAATCAAACGGCATCCCTTTCGCGCAGATCGCC
>JAHBWO010000005.1 GCA_019636945.1 Nitrospira sp.
GTCAGGAGGGATGACCTGCATGAAGTCCAGAGGGTATGAGCGAGGGTGAGATGTCAGGGGTAGATGAGACAAGGGCGGCCGTCGTCCTCGTGGTTGATGATGAGGCGATGATCAGACTATTCGTGCGCGAGGCCTTGGAACAGGCTGGGTTTGAGGTGTGTGAGGCATCCAATGGCGCGCATGCCCTCGAGCAGTTTGCGGTGCGGCGTCCCGATCTGATCATCATGGACGTCGTGATGCCTGTGATGGATGGATTTGCCGCCTGTATGAAGCTGCGTGAGTCGGTGGAAGGGAAGCGTGTGCCGATCCTGGTGATGACGGCGCTCGATGATGAGGACTCGATTGGTCGTGCCTATGCGTACGGCGCCACGGATTTCATTGCCAAACCGACGAATGCGACGATCCTGGGCCATCGAGTCCGGTACATGCTGCGCGGGAGTCTCACGCTCAATGCACTTCTCCGAAGCGAGGCGCGGCTGGGTTTGGCACAGCGGATTGCCAAGATCGGCAATTGGGAATGGCACCCCGCCACGGGGCGGTTTTTGGCATCCCCGGAGCTCTGTCGTTTGATGGGAATTCGATCACAAGATTTTCGAGAAACGAAAGAAGCATTTCTCGAGATGGTGCATGTGGATGATCGCGATCTCGTCGATCGAGCCCTGCAATCAATTCTTGCGGAACGGAAGCCTTGTGATATCGATCACCGGATCGTGTTTCAGCACGGAGGCGAGTTTACGGTCAATCTGCAGGCCGAGGCGGTATTCGATGATCAGCTGAAAGTAATGACGATCGTGGGGACGGCCAAGGATATCAGTGAACGAAAGCGGTCCGAGCGGGAAATCCATCGGCTGGCCTATTACGACAGCCTCACTGGGTTGCCGAATCGTGTGTTATTCAAAGATCGCGTCACACAAGCGCTCGCCCATGCGCGGCGTTACCGATCAACGCTTGCGGTCTTGTTTCTCGATCTGGACCGGTTCAAGGTCATCAACGACACGTTAGGCCATAACATCGGTGATCTGCTGTTGAAGCAGGTTGCGGATCGCTTGGCAGAGTCAGTCAGGCACAGCGACTCCGTCAGTCGGTCGGTCGAGAAGGGTGAGGCCCATGAATTAGCCCGATTGGGAGGAGACGAGTTTACGGTCCTGTTGACGAACATCCGACAGGTTCAGGATGCCGGGATGGTTGCCAGGCGTATCCTAGAGTCGCTGGCACGATCATTCTTGATCGACGGCCATGAGATTTCGGTCACCACCAGTGTGGGGATTGCCATCTTTCCGACCGATGGAGACTCAGTGGATCAATTGCTGAAGAGTTCTGATGTCGCAATGTATCAGGCTAAAGAGCGAGGTCGGAACAACGCACAGTTTTACTCGGCGACCATGAACTCTATGGCTGCGGAGCGACTTGAACTGGAGAATGATCTGCGGAAGGCGCTGGAGCATCACGAACTCACCGTGTATTACCAGCCCCAAGTCGATATCCGAAGCAAGAGAATTGTAGGTGCAGAGGCATTAGTGCGATGGCATCACCCTGTGCGTGGCTTGCTGATGCCTGCCGTGTTTCTTCCTGTCGCCAACGAGACAGGGATGATTCGAAAGCTGGATGAAGCCGTGTTGGGCATGGCATGCCGGCAAGGCAAGGCGTGGCAAGATGCCGGTTATGTGCCTATCCGCATGTCGGTCAACGTCTCCAATTCTTTCTTCCATGGGGCTTCGTTGGTGAGCGCCGTGTCACGAGCCCTGGAAGAGACCCAGCTTGGTCCGGAATTTCTTGAGTTGGAGCTGACTGAGTCAATCGCCATGCGGCATGTCGAAACGTCCATTGAGATGCTGCAGGAATTGCGAGCGATAGGAGTTCGACTGTCGATCGATGATTTTGGGACCGGCTATTCATCCTTGAGTCACTTACAACGGTTTCCCTTGAATATGCTGAAGATCGACCAATCATTCGCGTGCGATGTGCCGAACAATGCGGCCAATGTTTCAATCTCTCGTGCAATTGTCTCCCTTGCACATAGCATGAACCTGACGGTGTTGGTGGAAGGGGTCGAGCATGAAGAACAGTTGAAGATGTTCCGTGAACAGGGATGTGATGAAGCGCAAGGGCATTACTTCGGGCGTCCGATGCCGGCAGAAGAATTTGTGCAGTGCCTTACTCGGGCCGATGTCGAGAGACAAGGAAGACAAGCGGCCTAGAGAGTGTCGCGTAAACGAACGTCCTCCACGAGAGCGTACATCCGTGAGGAAAGAGGTGCACATGGAACAACGAAAAGATAACCGATTCCCTGTTGGATTTCGGAGCTCGTTCAGCTCGGCGAACATTATTTCTGGTGATGGGACATTGAACGAACTCTCACTGCGAGGCTGTCGTGTCCGGAGCTTAATTGAGGTGAATCCGGGGACGGTGCTTCAGATTCGTGTTCACGTGTCTGACCATGAATCGCCCATTGTGATCTCTCACGCGATCGTCCGATGGTATCGAGACGGGAGCTTTGGATGTGAGTTTGTGAACCTCGGGGCAGAGGAATGGGCTCGGCTTCGTGCGGTGACCACGGAATTGGAGAAGGAACCCTACCAGAAGGCGAAAGATGCCAGTGAAGCCGCATAACGCCACCGCCGTGAAGAATCATGCCGCTCGTGCTCGCAGTCTGTCTTCAAAAATCTTGCAGGCCAGCTCGACGCTTTCTTCGAGCGAGTCCAGCAGATTAGCGGCGGCATCCCGCTGCTGTGCCCGTGCCAGGCGCTCGATTTCTCCCGCTTGAAAGCCGGCGGCTAGAGCCCCGACTTGTGCGCTCGCTGATTTTAATTGGTGCGCTCCGTCTATGAGCGTAGTCCCTTCTCCTGCCTGGATGGCCTTGCGCATCACTCCAACAAGCCTCCTGGAATCTAAGAGGTAGAGTGAGAGAATCTTGTGCAGGGCGCTCAAACGACCGGCTCGTTCCATGGCCAGCAGATTCTTCCAGACGACGTCGTCGATGACGGGGATTCCCAAGGGAGTCGTCGAGGCGAGTTGTTCATTGAGTGCCTGCGGGTTGGGCAGCGCATCCGGTGGTTGCGCATTCATCCATCGTCGTATGGTGGCTTGCAAGCTGTCCTGCGAAAACGGTTTTGAGAGGTAGTCATCCATCCCAGCCGTCAGACACCTTTCCCGATCACCTTCCAAGGCATTCGCGGTTAAGGCGATGATGGGAACATGCTGGCCGATGCCGCTCGCTGCTTCATGACGGCGAATCTCAGTGGCTGCGGCAAACCCGTCCATCTCAGGCATCTGGCAGTCCATCAAGATGAGATCGTAGTGCCGCTTCGAGACAGCCTCCACCGCTTGACGGCCATTCTCAGCCACGTCGACGCCGCAACCGAGTAGCTCCAACATCCCCAGCGCCACTTCGCGGTTGACCGGGTTGTCCTCGGTGAGCAGGATTCGGCTATGGATGGCTATGGGTTGTGGTGTCGGGAGTTCAGGTCGTGGAACGGCCTCTGTGTCGGCATATCGTTGGCGCAATAAACAATCCCGTAACAGGGCCTGTCGGACCGGTTTTTGGAGCCACGCGAAAAAGTTGGATGATCCTGACTCACCCATACAAGACTGTTGGTCGACTGAGCTGAGCGCCAACAGTGGAATGTTGGTAAGTACGGGGTCGGCTTTGATCATGCGAGCCAGCATGACGCCGTCGACGTCTGGCATGTGAATGTCAAGGATGGCCATGTCGACTGGTTTGCCGTCGACCACGGCCTGTTTCAGTTGTTCTAATGCGGCTACGGCACCGTCGGTGCAGACGGTCTCGGCCTCCCAACTTTTCAGCTGAGAGTCCAGAATAAATCGATTGGTCGCGTTGTCGTCCACAATAAGGACTCTGGTTCCGGCAAGCGATCGAGTCGGTGGCGCGTTCGCTGCCTGGCGTGTTGGGTCATATCCCAGTTGCATCGTGAACCAGAAGGTGGAGCCGTGGCCGGGCAGGCTCTCAACTCCGACTTCCCCTCCCATGAGGTGCACCAATTGCCGGACGATTGCTAAGCCGAGCCCTGTGCCGCCGAACCGTCGGGTGGTTGAACCGTCTGCCTGGGAAAATGCTGAAAACATTCGGTTTCTGGCCTCGTCAGTGATCCCGATGCCGGTGTCTTTCACTTCACATTTCAGTCTTATCCCTTCAGCGTCCGTGGAAAGGCAGTGGACCCATAAAGAGACTTCCCCTCGTTCAGTGAACTTCACGGCATTGCCTAAGAGGTTCAAGAGTACCTGTCTGAGTCGTATCGGATCACCGATTGCGGCATCAGGTGTCTTCTCAGGAACGAAACAGGTCAACTCCAATCCCTTTTTAGCCGCCGGCTCAGAAAAAAGCTCCACGGCTTCTTCGATCGTCTGACGGAGACTGAACGTAATCCGTTCCAGTTCGAGCTTGCCGGCCTCGATCTTGGAAAAGTCCAAGATGTCGTTGATAATCCCCAGCAGGGCGGTGCCGGATCGGTGAACGGTATCGACCATGTGTCGCTGGCGTTCCGTGAGTTGAGTGGTCACCAGGAGCTCGGTCATCCCGAGCACCCCGTTCATCGGCGTGCGGATTTCGTGGCTCATGTTCGCCAGAAACTGCGATTTGGCTCTGCTCGCGGCTTGCGCCTCTTTGGCCAATCGGCGAGCCTCTTGGGTTGCTGCTTCGAGCTGTTCGGTCCGCTCGGTAACTTTGATTTCCAGGCTTTGTTGGTAGTTAATCACTTGCTGTTGAGAGGCCTTGAGTTGAGCCGTCATCTGACGGAAGGAAGAGGCCAACTGATCTACCTCATAAGCTCCGCCGGGGGAGATATCGATGTCGAACCGGCCTTCTGCGACGTGCCCGGTTGCCTTCGTTAATGCGAGCAGGGGGTGGGTGATTGTTCTCATCAGCACGAACGCAAGCAGCAGACCGACAAGGAGTACCACAATCACGAGCATGCCGGTCTCAATCATGAATTGGTGCAAATACTCTTGCAGGGGCTGCAGACTCAAGACAATGTGGATGTATCCAATAACGGCTGACGAGGAACCGTTATGGCTCGATTCAAGAAAGAGCGGGTCGGTGGACGAAGTGGTGCGACTGAGTATCGGAGCTACAATACTAACGAAGTCGACTCCGCCAGCGGCGATCATCTCGGTGCGCCGCGTGTGAGTCGGCGCCGACGCGCTGCGTAGCTGTGGTACCGGAGCAGCCCCTAAGGCCGCAAAGGATTGTTCCAGGAGAGTCTGATTCGTTCCGTTTGAAATGGAGACGTATGCGACGTCTGACATCGAGTTGAGCCCAGCCACCGCCCGCCTGAGAGCCTCTTGGTTTTCGGTGTAGACCGCATACTCGCTGTTCTCGGCTACCAGGGCGGCAATGGTGAGCCCTTCGTCGACCAGATCCTGATGGCGAACCGTGGTTTCTCGTTGAATGACGGACCAGGCGATGCCGACGGTGATCACCGCAAGGCTGATGGTGATTAGATTCACAATGCCTCGAAGCCCGAGACGTATTCTCATAAGCCGTGCCTCATTGGAAGACGTGCGATGCTCCCTTGATCAGATCCGGTGGAAGTTCAAGGTTGATCACACCGGCTGTTTTTAGATTCAACACATAGGTCACCTTGCGCGGGTACGTGGGAGACAGTGAGCTCACACTGGTCCCGCCGAGGAGTTTGCCGGCCAGCTCCCCGGTTTGAAGACCAATGTCCAGATAATCGCGGTCGAGCGCGTAAAGAGCTCCTGCCTTCACCCATGAGGTGGACAGCCCGACAAACGGAACTTTGCTTTTCAAGGTGTTCAGCAGAATAGGTTCTGCTGTTTGTGGCGTCATCACGACCGCATCGGGAATGCCCCACAACACATCGGTTGTTCGGGTGACCTCGTCCAGGGCATCCGGAAGGGCACGGGGTGAATCAACGGATTTGGGGACGAGCGTCAGGCCAGCTCCCTTTGCTGACTTTGACGCGGCGTCCACCTTGAGCTGGTTTTCTTTAGTATTAAAGAGAACCCCCACCGTGCCGGCAGTGGGGATGATTCGCTTCAGCCACTGGAGTTGTGTCTCGATGGGGAAATCAAGCAGGACAGCGGTGGCGTTGGGAGAAGACCGTATCTCATCGGGTGTGACGATCATGGTAGCCAAAATCGGTACGTTGCTGATCTCTCGCACGGCTGCCTGTGTCACCTGGTTTCCCAAGGTCACGACCAATTTGGCACCGGTACGTTTCACATCTGCGAGCACGTCCTGAGTCTTTGCCTGGTTTCCCTGCAGAGGATAGATTTCCACAGTGAGCGTGATTCCCTGTTTGGCCAACGACTGTTGGAACCCGGTCAACACCTCCTGATACGGTTTCAAGTCCTGCCCGCTCAACACAACGATGCGGTTGGATTCGGCGCTGACGAGTCCGACGGGCAGCGTGAGGACCAAGACCACGAGCGTGATGGCTCGCGTCAAGAGGGTTACAAAGTCTGTGAGGCCGTGCGTCATCATCAGTCTTTAAAAGCGATACTTCAGTTTCACCCAGAGCGTTCGTCCGTCTTGATCGATGATGTCTTGCCGATGCGATTCGTCACCTGGGTATCCATATTTCTGGTTCATCACGTTATTGATATGGGCGGAAAGTTCCCAGCCCTTGATGAGGTGTTGGCTGAACAACGACAGGTTGAGGATGTAGAACGGACTGGCGTTGTTTCCGGCCAGGGTCAGCCGAGAACTGGTGTATCGTCCTTCAAATCCGGCAAAGAGCTTGTCGGGAATGAGTGGGACGATCAGGTTGGTTTTTACCAGGTGTTGGGGAGAATTCGTGAGTCGCTGTTTAGTTCGTTCCATGTGAGAGGTCTGCAAGGCATAGCTGACTCGACCTTCGAGCCCAGTCGGCCATTTGCCTTCCATCGTGAGCTCGACACCTCGAGCGCTAATGTCATCCACATTATCAAAGAAGGACGTACCGGCCGAGTCAGCGGTCCAAACGATTAAGTCGGAAATGTTGTATTGATAGAGGCTGCCGAGCGCACGGACATGCCGACCCAGGTACTGTTCCAGGACAAGTTCGTAAGTATGGAGTTTTTCTGGTTTGAGGTTTGGGTTGGTTTTGACCGACGTTCCCGGTGCATAGAACTGTTCATAGGCCGTGGGCGCTCGAAATGCCTGTCCATACAGGAGTTTAACGGCGGTGGTTTTCCAGGTGTAGATGAGGCCTGCACGGGGATTGGTGGTGCCGCCGAACGTACTGTACTGGTCATGACGGAATCCGGCATGTAACGCTAGATGATCTGTGATGGACCACTCATCTTGGACATAGCCGGCAATAAAACTGGACCGGCGTTTGTCATCGAGGTACGTTGCAGGCGGATCAATATCCCGGTTGCTTTGATTGACGATGAAGTTGCTGCGATATTCCGTACCGACCGTGATCCTGTGTCGATCGAAAAACCGTCTGGTGAGGGTAAGTTCACCCCCTGCCCACTGAGCTTGCACGACATCTTTGTTCAGGGTAAAGGGTGTGAGTCCGATCCCGGAATAGTCGTAGGGGTAAAATCCATGATAGTAGTAATAATCGTAGTACAGCCGGGCTTTGACATTGACCTGGCTGAAGAATTCGTGTTGGTACGCCAGGTCCATGTACCAACGCTCATCGACGGTAGTGAAGCGCTGGTCGTTGAAGACGGTTCCGAATGCCCCGGTCGGCACGCCTTTTTTCCGCCATTGATAACCGCCTGTGAAGGTGAAGTCAGAATAGGAGAGCTTTCCCGAATAGTAGTACAGATTGTCGCGATCGTTGTCTTTGGCAATGCCGTTGTTGATGGATGCGAAGACCGGGTAAGAAAGTTCGCGATGGCCTTCGCTGCCGGAATAGGAACCCGACAGCAGCATCTCAACCCCGTTTGCAAATTTGTTCCCGTAGGACAGTCGACCTCGGTAGGTATTGAAACTGGATGCCTCCCCTGATAGCTCAACGCCTTTAATATCTCTTCCTCGTTTCGTAATGATATTAATGACCCCCAAAAAGGCGTTCGTTCCGTACAGGGAGGAGGAGGGCCCCCTAATGACTTCAACGCGATCGATCAGGTCCACATCGATGGGGAGTTCAGTCCCGACCCCGGCTTGATCATAGACCGAGTCTTGGAGTCGATGATTGTCAACCAGAATGAGGACGCGAGTGTTGTAATCGCCCGGCCGGTTCAACCCTCTGATTCCCAAATACCCGTAGTTTCGATCCGTGTTCGTAAAAAGTCCCGGAATGCTGTCCAGAATTTGTCCAAAATTTCGGTAGCCGTATTTGCGAATCTGTTCCGCTGTGATGATGGTGATCGCGGCCGGAGCTTGATGGGTTTTCTGGTCGTATTTGGCTGCTCCGTAGACCGAAGGGATATCGTCGAATAATGTTTTTTCGTTCGAAGTTGAATCGGTGATGAATTCTCCTGTGCCGGGTGTCGCTGGGGCCGGAAGTTCGAGTGGGAGATCCAAGACTGAGTCGACTTGGGCAGGAGGTGGGGCTTCGGTTGCTGCAGCCTCGTATGATGGCCATTCCCACACGGTGAAGAGAGTTGCGGCGAGAACCATGCCATAGAGTGATCGTAACCGCCAGAGAATAAACCCTGAGCGTGCTATTGGCATGGCTGAGGTTATGAGATCAATCTTCATCGAGCCTGTCTCTAGAACCTGTATTTCAGTTTCACCCAAAAGGTTCGACCGTCTTGATCAATGATGTCTTGCCGATGTTCACCAGAACCAGGATAACCATATTTCTGGTTCGCCAAATTGTTGATGTGGGCAGAGAGCTCCCATCCCCTGATGAGCTTTTGGCTGAAGAGCGATAGGTTGAGAATGTAGAACGGACTGGCGTTATTCCCTGCGAGTGTGAGGCGCGAACTTGTGTAGCGGCCTTCGAACCCGGCGAAGAGCTTATCGCCAACAATCGGGACAATCAGATTGGTCTTCGCCAAGTGCTGAGGGGAATTGGTGAGGATCTGATCCATCTGGTCATTGCGCGTGGTCTGAATCGCGTAGCTGATTCGTCCTTCAAGACCGGACGGCCATTTCCCTTCGACCGTGAATTCCGCACCCCGCGCAGTGATGTCATCCACGTTATCGTAGAAGAGCTTGCCATCGACGGGATCAGTCGTCTGACTGATCAGGCCGGAAATGTTGTATTGGTAAAGACTGCCCAAGGCGCGGAAGTGATGACTGAGGTATTGCTCAACGACGAGCTCGTAGGTCTTGATCTTTTCGGGTTGGATGTTCGCATTGACCTTGAAGGTGGAGCCTGTCACGTAGAACTGTTCGTAGGGGTTCGGCGCCCGAAATGCCTGTCCGTACAGCAGTTTCATCGTGGTCTTGTTCCAGGTGGAAATCAGTCCCACCCGAGGATTTGTCGTGCCTCCAAACGTACTGTAGTGGTCATGGCGCACACCCGCGACCAACGTCAGATGGTCCATGATCGTCCATTCATCTTGCAGATAGGCTGCAACGAAGCTGGAACGGCGCTTGTCGTCGAGGTACGTCGCCGGAGGGTTGATGTCCCGGTTACTCTGATTGAGGCGAAATTGATCCCGATACTCTGTTCCGACGGTGAGCTTGTGCTGGTCGAAGAATCGTTTTGTGGCCGTGAGTTCAGCCCCCCACCAGTCAGCTTCGGTCACATCCTTATTGAGAATAGACGGTGGGTTGCTGATTCCGGAGTCATAGGGGAGATCCGAATAATAATAGTACCGATCAAAATAGAGCCGCGCTTTTACATTGAGGTGATTGCTGAACTCATGCTGATAGACAAGATCCAGATAGGTTCGTTCATCGACTGTCAGTTGGCGATTATCATTAAACAGTGTTCCGAAGGCGGCGGTCGGGACGTTCTTCTTGCGCCATTGGTGACCGCCCGCGAGGGTGAAATCACCATAGGAGAGTTTGCCGGTGTAGTAATACAGGTTGTCTCGGTCGGCATACTTGGCGATGCCGTTATTGATCGACGAAAACGCTGGGTAGAACAATTCCCGGTGGCCTTCGCTGTCGGAATACGAACCGGAGAGAAGCACTTCGAGGCCGTTCGAGAATTTATTGCCGTAGCTGAGGCGGCCTCGATAGGTGTTGAAGCTTGATGCTTCTCCGGATACCTCGGTGCCCTTGAGATCACGACCACGTTTGGTGATCACATTCACAACACCAAAGAGTGCATTGGTTCCATACAGGGAGGAGCCTGGTCCTTTGATGATCTCAACCCGATCGATCAAGTCGACGTCAATGGGTGTCTCCGTGCCAGTCCCCCCTTGATCAAAAACGGCATCGTTGATGCGGTGGTTATCGATCAATAACAGGACGCGTGAGGTATAATCGCCAGGCCGGTTGAACCCTCGAATGCCCAGGTAGCCATAATTGCGATCCGTGTTGGTAAACAAGCCCGGAACGCTATCGAGAATCTGGGCGAAGTTTCGGTACCCGTATTTCCTGACTTGTTCAGCGGTAATGATGGTCACGGCAGCCGGCGCCTCGTGGACTTTCTGATCGTATTTGGCGGCGCCGTAGACCGAGGGGATTTCATCGAACAGCGTCCTTTCACTCAGGGCTGAATCGGTGGGGGGAGCCTGAGGATTGGAATTGGCAGGTGTTGGAAGGTCGAGAGGCAGATCCATGGCTGGGTCGGCAGCAGAGTCTGTTTGGACCGGAGAGACCGGTTCAGGGGCAGCTGTTCCATGCGATGTCCCTTCGCACAGCAAGATCAGCGTAATGCCTAGGACCAGGAGATCTCTTGGCTGAAACAGCCGTCGGACAGACCACAAGCGTGACGGTCGCATAGCTACCCCGTGAAGAAGGTCTTTCACGGCGATATCGGTCAATGAAGTCAGTAACTTGAAGACAAGGCTTGTTACGGACCGTTTTATCGGTGAGCACAGGGTTGCTGGATGGCTCAAGCGGTGAAGAAGGGTACTTCCCCATCAGGTCTCTATCAAGGGAACGGTTTCCCCTCAGGACCGAGACTCGAGAAGGAGCGCTGAACACGGTAGAGGCATGGCTGGCGGTGCATGCTTAGAGTGCGACGATTCGCCACCGAATGTCTCAGCGTCGGCTGTGTTTCGCCGGTGGTAGTGCGAGACAACCGTGCTATGCGGCTTTCGCCGCCTGGCGTTTTGCCACTTGGCCCAGGATATCCAGCGCGGCGATGCGGTAGGCTTCGGCATAGGTTGGAAAGTTGAAGACGTTGTCGATGAATGATTCGATCGTTGTGCCGCTTTGCAGTGCGAGTTGTCCGATGTGGACCAGCTCTGTTGCGGAATCGCCGACCACTTGGATACCGAGTAGCCGTTCCCCGGCTGGATCCGCGATCATCTTGAGCAGGCCTTGCCCGCCACCGGAGATCTGTGCACGGGCAATTTCCTCAAACTTCGCCCGCCCCACAAGCGGATCCTTATATCGTTCTCTGGCACCCATCTCATCCAATCCAATGCTGGCCATTTCGGGAATGGTGTAGATCCCCAGTGGGATGGTGGAGGCGGCATCCCCGATTGGGAGATTGAGGGCGTGCCGGACGGCACGTCGTCCTTGCTCCATTGCCTTTGACGCGAGAGCCGGTCCACTGACCATGTCGCCGACGGCATAGATGTGTTCCATCGTGGTCTGACAATATTGATTAACCGGGATGAGCCTGTTGTCTGAGAGGGTAATACCGGCTGCTTCAAGGTCAAGATCTTCAATGTTCGCTTGCCGTCCAAGGGCGACCAGCATCTTTTCACTCTTGATGATGGTTCCATTCTTGAGCGTGGTGACGACATGCGTCACCCCGTCCCAGCGCACATCCGCGATTTGGCTCTCGCCGAAATAATGACTACCATGGTTTTCCAGTCCTCTGACAAACTGCTCGACCAGTTCCTTATCCATGAATTGCAGCGGGTAGGGTGCGCGGTCAACGAGTGTGACTTCCACGCCCAATAGCGCAAAGATGGACGCATACTCGCAGCCGATCACCCCTCCTCCGATGACGGTCAATGATTGAGGGAGGTACAGCATCGAGAGGAGCGAGTCACTGTCGAGAATGTGCTCATGATCGACAGGAATGCCGTTGGGATTTCTCGGGCGTGATCCCGTTGCGACGACAATCGTGTCTGCGGTGAATTGTTGAGAGGCCCCATCGACGGTTTGCATCTCAATGGTGCGGGCGTTGACGAATCGTGCTCGACCATGGAGCAAGGCGATGCCGTTTCGGCGGAGTTGCTTGCTCATGAATGAATCATGAGCTTGGACGACCTGTTCAAGGCGACTGAGAAGCGTGGAGATTTGGGTATCTGGTTTCAGATTGAACTGTAAGGCTTCACCGGCTCGCTTGAGTCGATCAAGATGGAGGGCGCTCTCTCGCAATGTCTTACTTGGAATGGTTCCGCGATAGACGCAGCTTCCTCCAATCCCACGTTCTCGTTCGATAAGGGCGACCCGTTTGCCGGCTTTTGCCCCTTGGACCGCAGCTTTCTGGCCGGCTGGGCCGGCTCCGATCACGATGATGTCGTATGTAGTTGGTATGCTCATAGGTTCATGGCATTCACAATGGTTAAGACCTGCTCTTTGGTGGTCAGCAGTTTATCGACGTCTGGAGGGTACAGGTTCAACTCAGCGAATACTGGATGATCGCGGAGACTGTCTTCGGGCATTTCTTCCGGCGTGAGGAGGTGGCTCGCCAATCGATCTGCAACAAAGGTGAGCATGCATTCCTGGCGGAAGGCGGTGGTGTGCTCGTAATCCGCGTAGTATTGGATCGCTTCCGCCACTTGTTTGGGCAAACTCCATTTACCGGCGATCAGAACGCCCACCTGGGTATGGTAGCCCTCGATCAATGTCTTGATGTGAGATTTGTTGTCTAGTATCGTGGCCAGTGCTTTGACCCAATCGTGTTTTTTGTCTTGAGCAATCGTCGTGGTTATCCGCAGGACAACGGGTTTGCCGATTTCATGTAAGAGTCCGCAGAGATAGGCGCTTTCGACATTCATACGTTTCACACGGGCGACTTCTTTTGCAAAGGCCCCGGTGGCCAGCGAATGCCGCCAGAGCTGTTTGACTTCATTCTCATATCCCGCTATCTGGAACGCACCGACCTTTAATGAGGCGGTAAAGGCGATTTCAGATAGCAAGGTGATCCCCAACATAGCGACTGCGTGCTGGAGCGAAACGACCGGACTCCTGGGCATGTAGGCCGGCGAATTGGCAATCTTCAACACATGAGCGGCAAGGGCTTGGTCCTGATGGATCAATGCGGAGAGCTTTGCCGCATCGGCCTTTGGATCTGACGCGAGCGCCATCACTCTGCTGGCGGCTTGCGGCAAGAGTGGAAGCTCAATCTCCCCTGTCTTGATTTTCTGTATGAGAGCCTGTTCAAGCTGTTCGAGTGGAGAACAGACTGGCTGTGTTTCAGGGGGCATAGAGGGGCTCCCAGGTTGTGACCCTGCTGTTCCAGACAGTGCTTTGTCGGTTGCTCGTTCCGGAAAGTTTAGCAGTGGTGACTTTGGTTGGGGTCCTGACTATACTGACTCATTCCAGGGAGGGAGAGACGATGCAAGGTCGATGGCCGACAGGAATACTCTTGGTTTCGATAGCCGGTTTGGTGATTTGTCAGAACGTTGGAGCGGAGTCGCCGGCCGGGACGGACAAGATCGTCAAGGAAGCTCGTGAGACAATCGAAGCTACTAAGGAGTATACGGATCAGCAAAAAACGGCATTTCAACGGAAAGCGCAGGAGGAGCTTGCCGCACTGCAGCAGCAGATCGCTGCATTACGCGGAAAAGTGGCAGACGCATCGGCATCCACCCGGGCGGAGTTGCAGAAATCGCTCAATGAATTAGAGAAAAAGAAGGACGGTGTGAGGGAACAGCTTGATGGGCTGAAGCAGACCACTGATAAGAAATGGCAGGATGTGCAGGATGGGATGAACAGTGCGCTGCGCGAACTCAAACAGTCCTATCAGAAACTGCTGTCACGCATACCATAACGTTCGATTTTATCTGTCCAGGTGACCGGAATGGAGTACCGATGATGAAGGTGATCACTCTGGCTGACTGTCAAGAGTTTGCCAGCGACAAAATGAAGAAGAACAATCTGTTCCAAACCGAACGGTTGTTCTGTGATATCTATTGCTTTGAGCCTGGTCAGGAACAAAAGGGGCATATCCATGGCCACCAGGACAAGGTCTACATTGTTCTGGAGGGGCAGGGAACATTTCAGGTTGGCTCAGAACGCCGCATGCTCGAGGCTGGGCAAGGTACGCTTGCCCCCGCAGGCGAAGAGCATGGCGTGAAGAATCACACGACCCAGCGACTCAAAGTGCTGGTGTTCGTTGCCCCCAATCCAAGCTCAGACTAAAAATTCCAGCCAATGCTGGAGTGTAAAGAAGGAAAGGGGGAGCGGGCATGATGCCCGCTCCCCCTTTCTCATCATGATCTCGCCTTATTTGTCGAGATTACGGCATACGGCTCAAGGTTTGTAGCAGGAACGGTCGGCTGGTTTGCCTCCGTGCGAGAATTGGTTTTCGTAGGCCATGACTTGCCAGATCTGTTCTTCGGACAAGAGGCCCTTGTTGCCCTTCATCTTTGTCTTTGGAATTCCCTCCGCTACCCGCCAGAACCAGTACGCATCTGAGAAGCGACAGACGATGTTGGGGTCACGGAGATCCCGTGCACCCTTTTTCACGGGAGCGCCGTCCTTCCCGTGGCAACTGCTGCAGTTGACTTCTGTTTTGAACTCACCTCTGTAAATCTTTCCGCCCTCTTCAATGGCTTTTGCGTCCGTCCAGCCACCGGCCGGCATCTTTTTATCGGCGTAGTCAGGTGGAACCGGGGCCAATGGGGGCAGATCTTCCGCTGAGGCTAAACCTCCTGAAAGAAACAGGGCGCACCCCAAGGCCAACATTGAGACGCTTACATTCCTCCTCGTCATTCGTACCTCCTCTTGAGTTGTAAGGTGACCTGCCTGTCTTCTCTGTTGACGTCAAACGACGTATTCAACCTTATTGATCCAATCGGCATAAACTATACCACAGTTTTTTCTGGAAAATGTGAAAACGTCATACGGATCGGTTGCCTTCGTGACCGAATAATTGGGTGTCGTACAATCAGGCCTTCGACGAACGGGTTCGGCCTGATGCGCTTCCGAATGATCGGATAAATCAGATAAGTCATGATGTTTGGCCAGCAACGAGGTGACGGGACCCAGGGCATGATTCCAAAGGCCCCACATGCTATTTGACGATGGCCTTTACCGCCTCTACGATGGAGCGTGCGCCGATTCCGTAGTGGTTGATGAGTTCATCGGGCTTTCCACTATGTGGAATTTCGCGAACGGCGAGTTTATGCACGCACATCCCCTCGGTACTCACGGCATTGAGGACGGCATCACCAAGGCCTCCATGGGCATAGTGATCTTCCACCGTGAGGATTCGGCGCTGGGTCGCCTGTCCACTCTCCATCAACGTTGTTCGATCAATCGGGGCGATACTGTAGAGATCGATGACACGGACGGCGATGCCCGCCGCTTTGAGCTGGTCATAGGCTTTCAACGCCTCAAACAGAGTCACACCAGCCGCCACGATGGTGAGCACATCCGCGGCGCTTTGCCTGAGGACCTTACTCCCGCCGATATGGAACCGCTCGTCTGCTCCGTAAATCACCGGGTTCTTTGGTCTGCCCGCCCGGACATAGACCATCCCTTTGTGCCGAGCCGCAGCCTCGATAAGGTGATAAGTTGAATTCCCATCCGAGGGATAGAGGACGGTAACATTGGGTTGTGCGGCCATCATGGCGATGTCTTCAAGCCCCATTTGGGAGGGGCCGTCTTCGCCGATACTGACGCCGACATGGGTTCCCACCAGCTTAATATTCGAGCCACTGACAGCAGCCATGCGGATGAAGTCGTAGGCTCGGCTCAAGAAGCAGGCGAACGTCGCAGCAAATGGAACTTTCCCGCAGGCTGCCAGCCCAGCGGCCGCGCCCACCATATTTTGTTCGGCGATGAAATTCTCGAAAAATCGATCGGAAAATTTTTTCCCGAATTTGTCGGTATAGGTCGAGTTTTTGACGTCGGCATCCAGCGCAACGGTGAGAGGATGGACGGCTCCCAGGGCTTCCAGTGCCGCTCCGAACGCTTCGCGTGTCGCGACGGAGTCGCCGATTGTGTACGGGGCCGCCGGCATGGTTCCCATGGCCGGTGAAGGACTGGCTGGAGCGGATGGTTTGGAGATCTGGATCGTCGTGTTATTTGGTCGTAACTGTTGAGTCAGTTCGTCGATGGCTTTTTGTGATTCCTCGCCCTTCTTTAAGGGCTTTCCGTGCCATTCGGCTTTGTTTTCAATAAATGAAATCCCCTTGCCCTTATAGGTCTTGGCCAGCAACACGGTCGGGCGCCCCTTGGTACGGGCTGCTTCATCGAAGGCTGAGAGGATTGCGGCCAGGTCATGGCCATCGACGACGATCGCATGCCATCCGAATCCGGTCCAGCGTAACCGATAGGCCTCCATGTCATGTTGCAGCATGGTAGGATCACTCTGGCCCAATCGATTGATATCAACAATGGCGCAAAGATTGTCCAGTGCGTAGTGGCGCCCGACTTCAGCGGCTTCCCAGACCGACCCCTCAACGGATTCACCGTCTCCCATCAGCACGTAGGTACGGTAATCGAGTGTATCGACGAACTTGGCATTCAGTGCGATCCCAATTCCGACTGAGAGTCCTTGCCCAAGCGAGCCGGTTGCCATATCGACGAACGGCAAGCGGGGAGTCGGGTGTCCTTCCAAATCGGATGTTAGAGTACGCAGCTTCAGGAGGTCGCTGGAAGGGAACAATCCTGCCTCTGCCCAGGCGGCGTATAAGAGTGGTGCGGCATGCCCTTTTGAAAGGATAAAGCGGTCACTGTTGCGCGCCTTCGGATTGTGCGGGTCGTATCGCATGACGGAGAAAAACAACGCTGCGACGATATCCGCTGCCGAGGCACAACTCGAAGGATGCCCGCTGCCTGCTTCGCTCGTGGCTCGCACACTGCCGATCCTGAGTTGCGTTGCTTTGTTGTGTAGGGCGGTGAGGAGTTCAGACGACGTGACTAAACCGGCCATGGAGAGTCCTTTCATCAGTAGCGCAAGGGGTGGCAGACTCCACTAGTCGCTAATTACTGTTTCGGATGCCAAAAGATGACGTCGGAGGCTAGCAAATCGTCGGAGGGAGGTCAACAACGAAGCTCCCCTGGTGAGTCCAGGGGAGCTGTACGAGTGCGAGGAGGTGTCAGGCTGACGGCTCTCAGGTCTGAGGAGTAGCAGGAGTGACTACTATGATCTCATTTGAACAAGGAGTGTCCGATTCGCTTTCTGATTCGCCAAAGGCGCTGACTGCAAAGAAATAGGGTGTATTGGGTTCGAGGTCGGTAATTGTGGCTGGGGGAGCCCCGACGCGTTGGCTTTGCTCGTAGGAACACGAGCCGTACTCTCCGGGTGATTGTTTCCCGTAATGGACAAAATAACCGAGCACATTGGGGTCTGTCGAGGCTTCCCACCTCAATTGAGTTGTGACCCCGGTTGAGACAGGGGGCGATAAGATTTCAGGGGCCTCCTGTTCATCAGGGTCTGGGATACTTGCCACTTCTTCTGGATCTTGGGCCTCATTTTCGGTTGGTTCCGTTATCTGATTCTCGTCTCCTTCTCCTGCCCCTACTGACGCGGTCTGTTCTGTTGGGGAAGACGGCGAGGAAACGAGCGGCCCCGTTCCATTTCCACTCTCGCTACAGCTGACAAATGAAAGGGCCATAAAGCTCAAGAGAATCAGACCAACCATTGAGTGCCAGGGCTTGCTGCAGGCAAATCTGAAAGAATCGGAATACATTGGCATCTGATCGTGCTCCTTCAATAGAGGGAAATTGCCATGGTTACTTGTTGTTGCAAGTGCAACACATGTATGCCAGGTCGAGGTTAAGCACGTTTAATGCCACACGTATTTAAAAGTAAACATCCAATATATCAGTTGCTTATGGACTTCTTGGAAGTGGTGGCTATGCAGGTGTGAAGGATTCAACCTTCAAGTACTACGAGAAGTGGAACGTGATGGAATATTTCAGATGATGGGGGGAGTTTGGTGCCTAGAGTCTCTGCAATCGATCTCTCATGTCAGGATCTATTACGGAGGGGGTTGTTTCAAAATGCCCCCATCACCGCGATCTCTAAAGAAGCGATAGAGGAGGTAGCCATTGATCAGGATCACGATGGACAAGATGCCGTACGTGGTCACCTGCGAGGCGAGATCGAGTTCTCCCAGGACACGGGAGAGACCGAATCCCACGATAAGCCCATCGAATGCCATGCAGATCCGTCTGAAGGTCTCGGGATCCATCAGCCGTATCACATACGTCCCAAGTGGGATTCCGATGATGATGCTCGGAATAATGTACGGAATAATTTCCATGCTGCCTGCGCTGTAGAAGCCGATAAATCCGTAGGCGATTGCTGTCAGTGACGATTCCGCTAAACGAATGATTCCCAGAGCGGCACGGAAGTCTTGCTTGGGGTAGCCTTGATTGTTAAAGAGAAGCGCCAGCGGTGGGCCCGAAATTGTCGTGACGGAATACAGGGTGCCCAACCCAAGTCCAAATGGGACGGCGATCGCTTTTTCTGCACGGATGGGTTTTCGAATACCCGCAGCCTGAAGAAGAATCAAAGGCAATAAGAAAAAATAGGTGACGAACTTGATCCAGGCTGGTTGTACCAAAAACAGGAGGTAGCTACCGACAGCGACTCCCACTGCAAGACCACCCAGAATTGGCGCGACCCGCCAGAGGACGTTGGGAATGCTCTTCCGGTTCACGAACAGCACATAGGCATTGATGACCAGTTCAACCAGAACAAGGGCGGGGTTGAGGATCCGATTCGTGTAAAACACCAGGGCAACGGGAACTGTAATGGAAGAGAAACCATATCCGAGGGCCCCATTGACCGTAGCGGCGACAAAGGTGATGAGAACCAGAACGACCGTATCCATGGGTGGTTACCCTCTCCGGTGGCCCGCGGCAAAGTCGGCCAGCGAATAGTGATCAAGTATCCCGGCGATGGCATCACGGACGCTGCCCATGGCCTCCTGCACGGGACAACGGGGTTTGTTCGCGTAGGGGCACTCATTGCATTTCTGGTAGGCCGTTTTACTGACGCAGCTGATAGGGGCGAGCGGGCCATCGAGGATGCGGATGACTTGGCCCAGAGTGATGTCTTTGGGTTGCTTGATGAGCGCATAGCCGCCTTTCATCCCACGGCGGCTGGAGACGAGTCCGGCACGTTTGAGCATGAGCAGAATCTGTTCCAAGAATTCGATGGGGATATGCTGGCGGGCTGCAATCTCCTGACGTTGCAGCGTGGCTTTCCCATGCATCAAGGCGAGTTCGATCAACGCGCGGAGCCCATATTCACTTTTTTTGGACAGTTTCATTGCGATTTAAATATGAGTAAGTTTGTCAACAATTTCTACAATAAGGGAGACCTCTGACTCAGGTCAATCTGAAAATTCAGTAAGAGAGCGGTGCTGGGTCTTTGTTCTGGTTAATAGGTTCATGTCGGTTCGGGTGGCGGATCGTCGATCGGAAAGGGCTTGTTCCTTGACAGGGCAAAAGCGTTCTTGCTAGCTTGACGTCCTAATCTCACAGGCAAGTATCAGATCATCTCCCATGGCCAGGCTGTAGATGTAGTGACGTTCCAAGAACTGATTCTTACCCTCCATCGATTCTGGGCTGATCAGGGTTGTGTGATCCATCAGCCGTACGATATGGAGATGGGGGCAGGGACGTTTCATCCTGCGACTTTTCTCCGCTCACTGGGTCCGGAACCGTGGTGTGCTGCCTACGCACAGCCCTGTCGTCGTCCGACGGACGGTCGCTATGGGGAAAACCCCAATCGCATGCAGCACTATTATCAGTATCAGGTCGTGCTGAAACCGGCTCCCGACAATATTCAGGAGCTGTATCTGGAGAGTCTGACCGGGCTGGGAATCAACCCTAAGCAACACGATATCCGCTTCATGCAGGATGATTGGGAGTCGCCGACCTTAGGGGCGTGGGGTTTGGGTTGGGAAGTACGGTTGGATGGGATGGAAATCACCCAGTTCACCTACTTTCAGGAAATTGGAGGGATTGAGCTGAGTCCCATCACGGGCGAGATTACGTATGGGACTGAGCGGATTGCGATGTACTTGCAGCAAGTAAACAATGTGTTTGATCTGGCCTGGACGGACTCCATCAAGTACGGCGACATTCACCATGAAACTGAGGTGCAGGGGTCGCGCTACAACTTTGAACAGGGCGATGTGCCGATGCTGATGCAGCTGTTTCAATCGTATGAGGCAGAGTGCAAGCGTCTGTTGGCACAGACCGATACACGATTAACGCTCCCGGCCTACGATTATTGCATCAAGTCCTCCCATGCATTCAATCTCTTGGACGCGCGGGGAGCCATCAGTGTGGCAGAACGGACGGGGTACATCGCCAGAGTGCGGGCGTTGGCGAGGCAGTGTGCTGAACGCTATGTCGAGGAACGGGAGGCAATGGGCCATCCACTGTTGAACCGTGAAGAGAAAGCCGCGAAGTCCGGCAAGGCTCATTCGAAGGTCAGAGTCGGACGGCGATAACTCGCTATGGCGATCCAGAAGAAAATGGTACGGCGGAGTGTCGCTCCGAAAAAAGATAAAAAGATGTCCGGACCTTCCGTGGCTGAATTGCTGCTGGAAATCGGCGTAGAAGAACTGCCGTATCAGTTCATTGCTCCTGCTCTGTTATCACTCAAGGAATCCGTTGAGCGCCTGTGTTCCGATGAACGGCTTACTCTTCAGTCGGTCCGTACCATGGGCACGCCACGTCGCCTGACGATTCTGATCGATGGCTTGGCAGCAAGGCAGACGTCCATAACGAAAGAAGCGATGGGGCCATCGAAGGCCGTGGCATTTGACCAAACCGGCCAACCGACCAAGGCGGCTCTCGGGTTTGCCGCAGGTCAGGGTGTCGCGGTTCAAGATTTACAAGTGAGACAAACCCCCAAAGGCGAATATCTGTTTGCGGCGAAACATGAAGCAGGCCGTCCGACTGCCGCGGTGCTGGTCGATCTGCTCCCGCAACTCGTGTCAGCGCTCTCGTTTCCCAAAGCGATGAAGTGGAATGAGGCCGGTGTGCGGTTTGCCCGTCCGCTGCGGTGGGTGATGGCGGTCTACGGAGGTTCGGTCTTGCCGGTCAAGGTCGCCGGGATTACGGCAGCCAACCAGACAAAAGGGCATCGGGTTTTGGGCGGAGGGAAGTGGGTGTCGGTTCGCGATGCCGGGTCCTATCTGAGGACATTGGAGCGTCAGGGCGTCATCGTTGAACCCCAGCGCCGCCGCCAACTGATCGAGGAACAAATTACGGCTCTTTGCCAGAAGGCCGGATTGCAACTGAATCAAGACGAGGCCTTGCTCGACCAAGCGGTGTACTCGACCGAGCAACCGACCGCAGTGATGGGGTCGTTTAAGGAGACCTACTTGGACGTGCCGGAGGAAATTCTCATTACCTCCATGAAAGAGCATCAAGGGTTCTTTTCGTTACGACACAAGCAGACCGGTAAGCTGGCGCCTCATTTCATCCCCGTGGCGAATAACCGAGTCAAGGATATGTCCTTGATCCGTGAAGGCAACGAGCGGGTACTGGCAGCGCGGTTGGCCGATGCCAAGTTTTTTTTCGACGAGGATCGGAAGGTGCGCCTCGAGGAGCGGGCACAGAAGTTGGGCGGGGTCACATTCCACCAAAAACTCGGCACGATGGCGCAGAAACAGGAACGGGTCAGAAAACTGGCGGGGTTTATCGCCGAACGGGTCCCTTCCGGCCAGGCAGAGTTACGCCAAATTGCTGAACGGGCGGCAGCTCTCTCCAAAGCCGATCTATTGACGGGCATTGTAGGGGAGTTTCCCGAATTGCAAGGGATCATGGGAGGCGAATACGCCCGGCATGACGGTGAAGCAACGGCAGTCGCGCAGGCGATTCGGGAGCAGTATCTCCCCAAGGCCATTGAAGGGGAATTGCCGGAAACCGAGGCGGGACAGGTACTCTCACTCGCTGATCGGCTGGATTCTATTGCCGCATTCTTTCATGTAGGCCTGGTTCCGACAGGGTCGGAAGATCCGTTTGCGCTTCGGCGGCATGCCACGGCGATTGTGCGCATTATCCTGGAACGAACAATTCGGCTGAATCTTGCCGATCTGGTTGACCGGGCGACAAGCCTGGTTGCCGGTGACGGCTTCAAAGAGGGGGCAGACTCGCAGCAGGTGAAGCAGCAGCGAATCACGGATTTTCTCTTCGAGCGGGTTCGACACTATGTTCGACTCGTGCACGGGTTGCGTGAGGATGTCATCGAGTCGGTATTGAAACCGATCACCGGTCCTATGATCGATCTCGTTGACCTCGTCCAGAAGATGAGAGCACTCGAAGCCGTCACGATGAAACCAGACTTTGATCCTTTGATCGTCGGTTTCAAGCGGGCGCATCGGCTTGTTGAGAAGGAGCAATGGACCGGAGGGCCGGTGGATGCCGCACGGTTTCAACATCCGGCTGAGTCAGCGCTCCATCAGGCAGTGATGGGGGAACAGCAACAGATTGAGGCTTCGATTCAAGCCGGTGCGTATGATCGGGCACTGGATGCGCTGGTCCGTCTCAAGCCGGTCGTCGACGATTTTTTTGCCGGTGTGATGGTCAATGCCGATGACCAGGCTGTTCGTAGCAATCGGTTGTCGCTACTCAAGGCAGTCGATGACCTGTTCATGGCATTCGCAGACTTTTCCCAGATTGTGGTACAAGGGCGGTAAGTAGGTCGAATCAGGCGAACGTCGAACGGCTTTTACTGGGGATTGTATCCCACCGGAGTGGTCATGGATCAGCCGATGACGGGTGAATGCCGTCGGGCGGTGAAGATCCGACGATTTTCTTTGGTGGTCTCGCTGGTGTTGATCGTCGGCTGCAATGCTGTTCTTTTCGTTGGGTTCAGAATGAGCGGCATCAACTTGGATGACCTGGTCAAAACCCCCGATCTGTTCGACGCCAAACACGATGTGTGCCTTCGGTTGTCGTGGCAGTCGTTGCCCGGGGCGAGCGAACCGGTCAGGCTCTGTTCGGAATGGCTGAATCTGTCGGATCCGAGCGGCACGACCCACTCCCTCCAACCCGACACGAAACTCAAGAAGGGTTCGGACGGCCAGTACTATGTCGATCACGCGGTGCAGGCCGACTATCGATTGTTGTTGCTGCTATTGTTCGTCACCGTCATTATCATAGGAGGCGTCCGGGCGAAGTGGTTCTTAGTGAATCGCTATCGACTGCATCTGGAATCAACCGACGGTCATCGCGCGTCGCTCGCTCGTTGATCCGTACAGAGTAGAAGGCTGTGGAGAGCCTGGTTCATGTCGACACAAGGGCCAGGGTTCTTCCTGCGGGGTTAACGCCGGATAACTTCAGGATGTTCAAACAGGCCGTCCAGCAAGGCCGCTGAGAGACGAGACCTGCCTCGCTCAGCCGCTTGGGCAAGGCGAGGAACGCTGCTGGCGGACTTGTTCAGCATCCTGTGAGAAGGAGAAGTCACGTGGCAAAAAAATACGTCTACTATTTCGGAGACGGAAAAGCCGAGGGTACCTCCAACATGAAGGAGTTGCTCGGCGGAAAAGGTGCGGGGTTGGCCGAGATGACGAACCTCCGTATCTCAGTCCCCCCAGGCTTTACGATCACGACGGAAGCTTGTATCGAGTACTACAAGCAGGGAAAGAAATATCCTCCGGGGATGTGGGATGCGGCATTGGCCTCGCTGAAGCGTGTCGAACGGTCCATGGGGATGAAGTTCGGTGATCCCGAGAAGCCGTTGTTGGTGTCGGTACGATCCGGCGCACGAGCCTCGATGCCAGGCATGATGGATACGGTACTCAACGTGGGCCTTACCCTGAAGACGGTGGAAGGACTGGCCGCGAAGACGAAGAACGAGCGATTTGCCCAGGATAGTTATCGTCGCTTCGTCACGATGTTCGGCAGCATCGTCATGGGCGTCCCTCGCGAGCATTTCGAAGCGATTCTGAACCATAAAAAAGAGGAAATGGGTGTCACGCACGAGACACAATTGGACGCGCGGGCGTTGCGGGATCTCGTCGGGCGATTCAAGTCGTTGGTGAAAGAGGAAACCGGGAAAGATTTCCCGGACGATCCGAATGAACAGTTGAAAATGGCGATCAACGCCGTGTTCTCGTCCTGGAACGGCGCACGGGCGATTACCTATCGGCGCCTGAACGGGATTCCCGATCACTGGGGGACTGCGGTCAATGTCGTTGCGATGGTGTTCGGCAACATGGGCGACACGAGCGGAACCGGTGTGGCTTTTACTCGAGATCCGAATACCGGCGAACATACATTCTTCGGCGAATGTCTGATGAATGCCCAGGGTGAAGATGTCGTCGCCGGTATCAGAACGCCGCTGCCGGTTACCGCGCTGGCCACGAATGTCCCGGCCGCCTATAAGGAGCTTGAGCACACCTATAAGAAACTGGAAAAACATTATCGAGACATGCTCGACCTGGAATTTACGATCCAGGAGGGTAAGCTCTACATGCTCCAAACACGAGTCGGGAAGCGTACCGGCATCTCAGCCGTTCGTATCGCGGTGGAAATGGTCAAGGAAGGATTGATCTCAAAGCGGGAGGCCGTGCAGCGTGTGGGTCCTGATCAATTGGCGCAATATCTCTACCCGATTTTTGATTCCAAGGTCGAGTCCAGCTCGACTCCGTTGGGGAAAGGGCTGCCGGCCGGCCCTGGTGCGGCAGCGGGGAAGATTGCGCTGACGCCGGATCGTGCGGTGGAAATGAAAGCGGCCGGTCAGCGCGTGGTGTTGGTTCGTGACGAAACCAGCCCGGACGACATTCATGGTATGAATGCGGCTACCGGGTTCTTGACGGCACGTGGCGGGATGACCTCGCACGCCGCTGTGGTGGCGCGGCAGATGGGGAAGGTCTGCGTGGCCGGATGCGAAGCGGTTCAGGTGATCGATGCTCAATCAGTGCGGATCGGTTCGAAAGTATTTCACGAGGGAGAGTACATTTCCGTCAATGGATCAACCGGCAATGTGTATGACGGCGATGTGCCGGTGGTGGAGTCGGAAATCATTCAAGTGGTGCAAGGAAAGCTGGATGCCAAGAAGTCCGAAAAATACCAGCTGTTTGCCACGTTGCTCTCATGGGCCGATGCGGAACGTCGATTGCGCGTCCGGGCGAATGCTGATGTGCCGGATCAGGCGAAGATTGCGCGAGGGTTCGGGGCTGAGGGGATCGGATTGTGCCGAACCGAGCACATGTTTTTCGCTGAGGATCGTATCTCGATCATGCAGAAGATGATCTTGGCACGAACGAAAGAGGAGCGTGAGAAATTTCTTGATCAGTTGCTGCCGCTCCAGAAACAAGATTTTATCGGCCTCTATCGTGAAATGGAAGGTTTTCCGGTCACGATTCGGTTGCTTGATCCGCCGCTCCATGAGTTCTTGCCAAAACGAGAGGAGCTGATGGTGGAGATCGCGCAGCTGGAATTGACGGCGAGTGACGGGCCGAAGCTCCAGGAAAAACGCCGCTTACTGACCCGTGTCGAAGAACTCCACGAGTTTAATCCCATGCTCGGCCTTCGGGGCTGCCGGCTTGGGATCACGATGCCGGAGATCACGCGCATGCAGGCACGGGCGATTATGGAAGCGGCCTGTGAGCTGGCGAAGGAGGGGAAGAAGATCGTACCGGAAATCATGATCCCGCTCGTCGGCATGATCTCCGAAATGAAGTCGCAGAAAGATCTCGTGAGAGAAGTGGCCCAGGAGACGATGAAACGGTACGGGGTAAAATTGAATTATCTGGTCGGGACCATGATTGAATTGCCTCGTGCGGCGGTCACGGCTGATCGGATCGCGCAGGAGGCTGAGTTTTTCTCCTTTGGGACGAACGACTTGACGCAGACGACGTTCGGTTTCTCACGCGATGATGCCGCTAAGTTCATTGATTTCTATAAGACCGAAAAGATCATGGACTCGGATCCTTTCGCCGTACTCGATCGCGAGGGCGTCGGGTCACTGATGAAGCAAGCGATCGCGGGCGGGCGCAAGACGCGGGAAAATATTAAGCTGGGCATTTGCGGCGAACATGGCGGCGATCCCAGTTCCGTTGAGTTCTGCAATCAGCTCGGATTGGACTACGTCAGTTGCTCACCATTCCGCGTGGCGATTGCCAGGCTGGCGGCGGCACAGGCTGCCATTGCGGAAGCATCCGCTAAGCCGGCTCTATCCAAGAAAGCCGCGACCGCTCGGGTGAAGACCGCAAAGTCCAGGAAGACATCCTTATCATCGTCAAAGCGAGCGAAGCCGGTATCCAAACTGTCTGTAGGTAGCCGCAAGAAACGGTGACTGACCGTACACGAGATCTCCACTATATGACCTTGGCCCTTTGCCTGGCGGCGAAGGGCCAAGGAACGACAAGCCCGAATCCGATGGTCGGCGCCGTCGTCGTCAAACAGGGCCGGATCGTCGGCCAGGGTTTTCATCTCCGACCAGGCACCCCTCACGCAGAAATTCTTGCGTTACAGCGAGCCGGAACGCAGGCACGAGGCGCCACGCTTTATGTGACACTTGAGCCTTGTTGCCATCTCAAGAAACGAACACCGCCTTGCGTGCCCGAAGTTTTACGTTCCGGCATCCGTCGGGTTGTGATTGCGATGTTGGATCCCAATCCAGCCGTGAAGGGGAAGGGAACCGCTGCGCTTCGTCGAGCCGGACTCTCCGTCATGGTGGGAGTAGCCCGACCCGAAGCGGAGAATTTGAACAAGGCCTATTGCCATTGGATGAAGACGGGCCGTCCCTATGTGACGCTCAAGGCCGGGATGACGCTCGATGGACAGCTGGCGACGGCCTCTGGTGAATCTCAGTGGATTACCGGGAAGAAGTCTCGCGAGGAGGTGCATCGGCTTCGAGGCGAGGTCGATGCGGTGCTGGTTGGGCTGGGGACAGTGCTGGCGGACGATCCTTCTTTGACGGCTCGTGTGGGTTCCGATCTCAATACACTGGCTTCACGGCAGCCTCTTCGCATTGTCCTTGATAGTCGCCTGCGTACTCCGCTCAAGGCGAAGGTCTTGGCTTTACAGGACAAGGCTAAGACGATGATTGCCACCACTATCGGGGCTCCAGCGGTTCGACGGTCGGCGCTGCAGAAGAAAGGTATCGAGGTGCTGATCGTGCCGGCTGTTGACGGTCAAGTCTCGTTGCCCGCGTTGCTTAAGGAGCTCGGTCGGCGTGGGATCACATCTCTTCTCCTGGAGGGAGGAGGTGAGGTGAATGCGTCGATGCTGAAGGCCAAGTTGATCGATCACGTTCGCCTCTACATGGCGCCGCTGTTACTCGGCGGGCAGAATGCCAAAGGAGTGATCGGAGGGGAGAGTCCGGCACGGCTTGCGGGCGCGATCGCTTTGCAGGATGTGGTGACCAGATTTGTCGGCAATGACGTAGTAGTAGAAGGAGAGCTGTGATTGTCTTCCTCCGGAGTCTGTTCTTATTGATCGTTCTTGCCAGTGTTCCTACCTCCAGTTTTGCAGAGGAGGCGGGACCAGCCATCACGGGGCTTGCTTCACGTGTCTTCCAGTATCTTGATGTTGTTGAGGGTGATGCCGCTGAACGGCTGCTGCAGGGAGTCCTCTCTGATGAGAGCGCGTCCATCGATACTGTTTCTCAGCTGATACGGACTAGCCGAATCTACCAGAACCAGCCTGTCGGGAATCTTCCACATGAACAGATCATGATCCGTGGACAGACCTACCCGTTGTCCCTGTTTATTCCATCAACATACCAACCGTCACGATCCTTTTCCCTAGTTGTGTGTCTGCATGGATTTGGTTTTACCGGTGAAGAATATTTGGAGCGCTGGCGGGGCAGGTTGAGTGAAGACTATCTCTTGGCCTGTCCGACCTATCCGTCCGGAGCCTGGTTTACGAGACGTGCGGAAGACCTGGTGTTGGCAACCATCCGAGAACTTCGCACACGCTATCATATCGACCCCGACCGGATATTTCTGACCGGCATGTCGAACGGTGGGATCGGAGCCTGGCTCATCGGCATGCATCATGCGCCGGTGTTTGCCGGCATCGCACCGATGGCGAGTGGGCTGGACAATGTGCTCATGCCGTTTTTAGCCAATCTTCGGCAGACACCCATCTATATGATTCACGGCATGAAGGATCAGGTGATGCCGGTGGACTTGAGTCGTTCGATTGCCCGTGAGCTTGATGGGCTCGGCTATGCGTATGTGTATCGCGAACATGAACGAGAACATCCCGTGGCGGGGGGACATTATTTTCCCAAGGAAGAGTTGCCGGACCTTGTGGACTGGTTCAACGGTCACCGCCGTGAGCCCTTGCCGACAAGGCTCACCGTCGTACGAGACGGGAGTCACTTCCAATCGTTCAACTGGGTCCGCCTGGATTCGACTGATCCTATCGCGGCATTTTCAGATGATTTGGTAGACAAGCGCGATGAGCGAATCAAGCGTCGGGTCTATGCGAAGCTGGATGCCTCCATTCGAGACGGGAATCGGATCGAGGTGCACACGCAGCATGTGCGACGGTACAGTCTGTTTTTGAATGGGTCGCTGATTGATCCGGCCAAGCCGTTGACCGTGGTTACGAACGGGCAGGTCTCGTTTGAAGGAACCGTCACGCCGTCGCTGGAAACCTTGCTGCGCCAAGCCAGATTCAGGCAGGATCCTCAGCGGCTCTTCCCTATTCATCTCTCCATTTCCGTTCCAACCGCGGATCCATGAACGTGGCGAGGGACTTTACCTGGAAACAGGGTGTATGCCGATGGGCTATTCTGCTGGGAGTTTCTCTCGTGTGCTTCACCGGTACGGCACGGGCCGAGAGCTGCAGCCTCTCCCCTGTTCATGGAGACCTGACGTTTCCGGTCGAGCGGATTCCTTCGGAATGGACATGCCCGCTTCACAAGATTATTAAATCGCATACGACTGTCACTCGGGTCGGTCCCATCCGGGTGGCCATGTCAGAGCCACTGTATCGGTACCTGCTCGGTGAGCCACCGTTTACCGCCTCGCTGATTCGTCGCCTGGGCCTCGGTTCGTACCATTCTCAAGCCTGGGGGGAACGACGATTTTGGGGCGATGACGGTGAGGGAACGAAGGGCTTCGTGCAGCTGGTCTATGAGGATGCGGATTCTCGGATTTACTTATTGGACGGCTCTCATGACAGTCGGTTGCTTCCGCATATCACGGGGAAAGCCGTCGTGTTTCTCCGGATGGCGGTGGTACGAGATCAGCAGGGGAACGAAGACATGGACAGTACCATGGTGGTCTACACCAGATTGGACAATCGCGTGCTGTCAGGATTGGTGTCCTTGTTGCATCCGCTGATTCGCGGTATGGTGACGAGCAAACTTCAGAAGGGAGTTGAGACTGTTCATCGGTTAGGCGTAGCCATGCGACAACAGCCTTCCCGTGTGTTGCGTGAGGCGGAACAGCCACCGCCGTTGCCTGAGCCACATCTGGTGTTTTTGAGAACAATGCTCGGCCCTCCACTCGACTCCACCCAGGCGATCTCGCCTGCCCACATCACCCCATGACGACCTCGCGCAGTTTTATACTGATCTGCACGGTCGGCATCTTTTCCTTCATCAGCTACAACATGGTGCGGATGCCGGCACTCTCCTTGTTTGCCGAATCGCTCGGCGCGAGTCCGGAACGGATCGGGCTGATCGTGTCCGTATCCACCCTCACGGGTGTGCTGCTGAAGCTGCCATCCGGCGCCCTTTCGGATATCTATGGGCGGCGTCTGTTGCTGAAGATTGGTGTGGTAGCCTTCGGGTTGCCGCCGTTTCTTTATCCCTTCATTACGGATCTGGATGCATTGACGGCGCTCAGGTTTCTGCACGGCCTCGCGACAGCCATCTTCGCGCCAAGCGCCCTGGCGACAGTGGCAGAGCTCTACCGTGAACGGCGCGGTGCGGCGCTTGGAACTTATACGGCCTGCACACAGTCCGGTTCTCTCTTAGGACCATTTCTTGGGGGCTATCTCATCCATGCGGCAGGGTTTTCGACGGCGTTCATCACGTCCGGCATCTTCGGCTGCATCGGTATGCTGTTGTTCTATAGCCTCCATTTGGACGTGGCAGTTCCGCAGAGGAAAGATCAGGGGATGACGGTCGTACTGTCCGAAATGTGGAAGGGATTTGCCGCCGTCGCCAAAAATCGCAAGGTGTTGATTACCAGTGTGACCGACGCCGCTAAGATGATTGCAAATGGCGCGTTGATGGCCTTTCTCCCTCTGTATGGTGTGTCTGCCGGTTTGAATCCAGGAGAGGTGGGTCTCTTGTTTACCGTGCAGGCAGGGACATCTTTCTTTTCGAAGCCAATTATGGGGCGAGTATCCGACCGGGTCGGCCGTCAGCCGCTGATCATTCTTGGCCTGTGTATTTGCGCGGGCACCTTCGTTTGTATTCCGTTCGTCTCGCTGCTCCCCATTCTCCTCATGCTGTCTGCTGGGTTTGGGTTTGGCGAAGCCGTGGTTTCGTCATCTTCATCAGCCCTGGTTGCAGACAGTTCAGAGTTTAAGCGGCTCGGCGCCGGCATGGGGATGCAGGGGACGATCATGGATATCGGCCATGCCAGCGGCCCATTACTGGCTGGTCTGTTGATTGCGAATCTGAGTTATTCCACAGCCTTCGCCATCATTGCTGGGATACAGCTGCTGGCAGCAGGTGTATTTTGGGTGACGATAAAGAGACTGGAAGCCCTGCCATCTCGATAACGGCTCGGCTATAATGGGGACATTATGAAAGAAATAGCGACTGAGAATCTTGTGATCGGTGGGCTAGCCGTTGTAGGTGTGGTGGTGTTGCTTGTGTTGTTTGCCTATGTGGTGAAGAATATCATCATGAGGAAAGACTGATGTTTACCGGTATTGTCGAGGAAATGGGCGGGATTACGGTCATGAACAAGTCGCTGTCTGGAGCCAAACTGACGATCTTGGCTTCGACGGTGATGAGCGATCTCAAAATCGGTGACAGTGTCAGCGTAAACGGGATCTGTCTGACTGTGGTCTCGCGAAGCGAACGCGACTTTTCCGTGGAAGTTTCGCCCGAAACCCTTTCGGTCACGACGCTCGGCAGTTTTGCCGTAGGCATGCCGGTGAATCTCGAACGAGCGATGAAGCTCAATGAACGCATCGGCGGGCATCTCGTGGCCGGCCATGTGGATGGAGTAGGGGTGATCCGGAGTCGACAGCAAGATGCCAATGCGATCGTCTTCACCATCGCCGCACCTCCGGAGATTCTCCGTTATTGTGTCCCCAAGGGTTCCATTACCGTCGACGGTATCAGCCTTACAATCAATGCCGTGAGCGAACAGGGATTCAGCGTCGCCATTATTCCGCACACAGCGAAAGTGACAATCCTGGGCTTGAAGCAGGTGAATGATTCTGTGAATCTTGAATCCGACCTCATCGGGAAGTACGTCGAGCGTCTGCTCCAAGAGCGTAGCCAGCTTCAGAAACCGACCATCAGTATTGATACAGAGTACCTGCAGAAACGTGGGTTGATTTGACTTGTAGCAGTCAGCCTTCAGCTATCGGCGTTCAGCCTAGCTCGTGATCAATATTCTAAGTGAATAGCGCTTCAGTTCCGGTGTCATCAAATCCCGTCGAATAATGGAATCAACTCTCAGGAGCTCCAGTTCTGATAGAGCGATGTCTCGATAGGGGCAACCGAAGTACTCATGAATAATCTGTCCGGATTGACAGGATGCAAGTGAACCAGTAGCCTGAGCTGGTCGAAGTTGAGAGTTCATGATGAATGACCAGGCCTTGATCCAATTCTTCAGACAGGCTATCCCTGACCTCATTGCTCTCTATCGATTCGGCTCACAGGCAAAGGGGGGCACCCGTCCGGACAGCGACGTAGATCTCGCTGTGCTGGCAGGTAATCCGATACCGGTATTGCGTCGATTTGAACTCGCTCAGGAGTTGGCCGTTCACCTGCATCGTGATGTGGATCTCGTGGATCTTCGTGCCGTGTCTACTGTCATGCGGATGCAAGTCATCTCAACCGGAGAATGCCTGGATTCGCCGAATGGACCGGCTCGTCGAGAATTCGAAATGTATGTGTACGCTGACTATGCCAGGCTCAACGAGGAGCGCCGAGAGATTCTAGACAGGGTTCGTGCGAGCGGGGTCATCTATGGCTGAGGATGTCATCCTCAACAAGGCCGCAAGCATCGAACGGTGTATTCGTCGCATTGAAGAAGAATACGCGGGTACCGACCAGAATCTTGTTGGAAATCAAACCACGCAGGACGCCATTGTCTTGAATCTTCAGCGCGCGTGTGAAACCGCGATCGATCTTGCCATGTATGTGGTCAGTTACCGCAAGCTCGGTGTACCACAGGATAGCCGTGATGCGTTTGTGCTCCTACAGACTTCGGGGATTCTTCCGGCTGATCTTGCCGACCGTATGCAACGAATGGTCGGCTTCAGGAACGTGGCCGTGCATGAATATACTCGGCTCAACTTGGATGTGGTTCGAACCATCATCACCAAGCACTTGGACGACTTTCGCACCTATTCATCGACGATCGTCAAGACGTGCGGGTAGTGTGGCTTTGCTTTTGCTAAGACACTGGATGAAACGACTGATTGCTGTTCAAGTAGTTGAATGTAAATGTGAATCTCGAATCAGACCTCATCGGCAAGTACGTTGAATGGCTACTCCAAGAACGTGGCCAGCTTCCCAAACCCACCATCAGCATCGATACAGACTACCTCCAGAAACGTGGACAGATTTAATTTCTAGCGGCCAACTATTAGCTCTCGGCACTTGGTTTTGTTGGGGAAGTGCCGATCTGTTAATAGCTGAGTGAACACCTTTTCGGTAGCTCCACCATCGACTATACCGATAGATGGAATCAATTCCGGGTGTCCCGGGCTAGATGAAACTTGACGGAACCAGTAGATAAGCTGAGATCATGCCATGGCGACGACATGCACCTCTGTTCTTCATCGAGGACCAGTGAGCGTCTGTGGTGCGCTGGATGGGATGTGAACCCATGCAAGGGCGGCTGTTATGCCGATCCACACAGGAACTTGTGATAATTCGTCAAGCAGTCGTAATGCATTGAAAAAAGATATGTTTCTGGCGCAGTATCACAAGCCGCAGGGGTGTGTTATGCGGACCCAATTAGGCGGGTCTGAATCTTATGCAGATCAGTGCAAACATTGTTAGGCTGAGAAGAAGGGCTAGTTAGTAACGCTATGGCGTCAGTCGACGAGAGACTCAGGCACGTTGTGCTAAAGATTAAACGGGCCAAGGAGCATGATGCGGAGCTGCAGCAGCAATTGCATTCATTCCTGGAATGCAAACCTTATAAGGTCGGATTCAAGCACGATCAGGCGACTCGTAAGCTTATCTACTACGTTACGGCTGTCGATTCGACGCCCGACTGCCTGCCATTGATTGCTGGCGACGTCATTCAGAATCTCATGAGCGCGCTGGATCACTTGGCTTATCAGATCGTCTGCCGAGACACGGGCGATATCCCGCCCAATCCGAACTGGATCTATTTCCCAATCGCCGACGATCTGGAGAAGTATGAGGCCAAGAAGGTTGGAAAGATGCAAGGCGCTTCTGCAGCGACCGTTGCCGCCGTTGACGCGATCAAGCCTTACAAGGGCGGCAACGATTCGCTTTGGATGCTCTACCGTCTGAATAACATCGAAAAACACCGGTTGCTACTAACAGTGGGGTCTCAAGCTGCTGGCATCAATCTAGGTCAGCTGATGACGGGTTATCTGCGAAACACGTTTCCAGAAGGTGCCGTCAAAGCCTTTGAGTCGATGGACATCTACTTGAATCCGGCGGACAAGGGGTTCCCGCTACAACCCGGTTTTGAGCTGTACATCGGTGCTCCCGATGAGCAACCGAATCCCAAGCAGCAGTTTCGATTTGACGTAGTTGTAAACGAGCCAGGCATCTGTGAGGGAAAGCCCTTGCGAGTCCTTACGAATGAACTCATAGTTCTTGTAGACGAGATCGTCACCACGCTCACCCCACGCCTGCGATAGTCTTGATGATAATTAGGGGTCGGGTCTTTAATAGCTACTCCTAGGATTGGACAATCCCAATCGGTAGAAAACTTCCGACCTTGGTCATATCTTCTCGAACAGGAGTGCGAGCCTCATGACGATCTCTCTCCTCAGTTGGCAGCCACGGTCTGAACCTCTCGCGCCGCCAAGCTCTTTCGGCGATTACTCGCAATGTGGTCAATGTATGGGGTCGGGAGTCATTAAGTTCGAATTTTAGGAGTTGGCAATCCCAATCCGTAACAGACTCCCGACCTTGATCATGTCCTGTTGAACAGGGTTCCAAGTCTCTCGACGAGATCTCTCCTTAGCCAGCTGCAACGGCCTGAGCCTCTCGCGCCGCCAAACTCTTTCGGCGATTACTGGCAATGGTACGGTCGATCATGGCCCCGCAATTGATGCATTTCCAGGCGTAGAACACGATAAAGAAATCCGAGAAGCGCTCCAACGTCATCAGCCCCTGACACTTCAGACATTCCATCGATTCCTCCTTGGGTGGTTAGGTTCGTAACTGCTGATATATGTAAGCAAGAGCCGCGCCACATTGAGGTGAGCGCGTTTACAATGGATTAATAAATACGTAGTAATAAATACGTTTTATCGTTACAAAACTTTGACGTTTGGCAAGAGCTATCGCGTCAATGTTTTGTCCAAAGACGATCGTGAGGACGTTATGTTGAGAGCGTATTACGAATTGTGCTTGGGCAGTATTAAGGGTCGAGCAGTCTGTAGCAGTCGGATACCTCAATAGAACGTCTTGGAGACGCGGAGAAATAGTTCTTCTAAGGATGTCGAGGTTGGAATCGCGTTAGGGCATCTTGCTCCTTCAGCAACGCCTCCAGGGGAACAGTGGTCTTCTGTTTCTTGCGTCCTCGCCGTGTCACCAGCCGATGGATCTCCATGTGCTCTAGGAGGTCGAGTGCCTTGGCCATCTTTTCATCATGATCCACCGGCACGATCACAATCTCCATTTGATTATTGTTGGGGACGAGGATCCAATGCCGGAGGTGCAGATCAGTCACCAGAAAAGAATCATCCTGTCTATCTACGGCTGATTCTGAGCTGAGGATCGGTAGGTGTAGTAAAGGATAAGGCCGGCCAGGATGGATACGAGAATCCCGAATCCCATTTGTGCGTCGAAACTCACGGGGCCAACATAGATCTTATACAGCTGTAACAGGACAATCGGCAGACCCACGGCCAGGGCGAGCGCGATCATGTGTCGCCGCTGGTAGATCGGTTCCCCTGGTTTGCGTCCACCTCGTCCCACGCCTGTTACTCCTCAATCGTGGAGATGTCGCCGGGGTCTTGCCCTAGTTCCTTCGCTTTGAGCACGCGACGCATGATTTTTCCGGACCTGGTTTTCGGGAGCGACGACACAATGTCAATTTCAGACGGCACACCGATCTTGCCTAATTCCTTCAAGACTTGATCCTTGATCGACTTGATCAGCGCCGGACTGTCCTGCTCTCCCTGTTTGAGGATGATGAAGGCCTTGATGGATTCGCCGACCGTCTTGTGCGGCTTGCCGATGACGGCGGCTTCCGCGACGGCGGGATGACTGACCAAGGCGCTTTCCACTTCGGCCGTACCGAGCCGATTGCCCGCGACCTTGATCACGTCATCTGCGCGACCCATGAACCACATATAGCCGTCGGCATCTTTATGACAGACATCACCGGCGGTGTAGCAATTGGGGATCGTATTCCAGTAGGTCTTATACCGCTCCGGATCCTTGTAGATCGTCCGCATCATGGAAGGCCAAGGCTTCTTGATGACGGCAAACCCCCCGGCGTTAGCTGGGAGACTGTTGCCCTCGCGATCGACGACATCGGCTTCGATCCCCAGGAATGGGCGTGTGGCTGAGCCTGGTTTGAGTGGGACGGTGGGAAGCGGGGTAATCAGAATCGCCCCCGTTTCTGTCTGCCACCAGGTATCCATGATGGGTTTGTCCCCGCCGGTCACACGGTGATACCACTCCCACGCTTCCGGATTGATGGGCTCGCCGACGCTGCCAAGGATCCTGAGTGTTGAAAGGTCAGATTTCTTTGGCCACTCTTCCCCATAGCGCATGAGCAGTCGGATGGCGGTCGGGGTTGTGTAAAAAATTGAGACGCCGTACCGTTCAATGAGGTCCCACCAGCGGCCGGGGTTCGGATAGTCAGGCTTTCCCTCCGCAGTCAGAATCGTGGCCCCATTCAGAAGAGGCCCATACACGATGTAGCTGTGGCCCGTGACCCACCCTGGATCCGCCACGCAGAAGTACACGTCATCCTCTTTCAAATCGAATACATATTTCGTCGTCAGGTAGGTGCCGACCATGTAGCCGCCATGGACATGGACGACGCCCTTGGGTTTGCCGGTTGTTCCGGAGGTGTAGAGGATGTAGAGGGGAGCTTCTGCATCGAGTTGTTCCGCATCACAGACTGGACGTTCCTGCTTGACCCATTCGTTCCAATCGATTTCCTTTGGAGCGGAAAGCGCCGGCCCCGGCACTTGACGCCGGACGACAACCACATGGCCAACGGTGGGGCAGTGCTTGAGCGCTTCATCCACCACGGGTTTTAGGTTGATGACTTTGCCACGATCAAAACCGACATCGGCGGTGATGACGACTTTTGCCTCAGCATCGTTCACGCGACTCGCGAGGGCCGGCGCGCTGAATCCTGAGTAGACCACACTGTGAATCACCCCGATTCGGGCACAAGCCAGCATGGCAATGACTTGTTCCGGGATTTTGGGGAGATAAATGGTGACGCGGTCACCTTTCTGTAGGCCGAGCTTCTTGAGGGCGTTTGCGCAGCGATTGACCTGTCGGTAGAGTTCGCCGTACGTAAAGATGCGTTCCTGGTCGTTTTCGCCCACCCAAATCAGTGCAACCTTATTCTTCCGCCACGTTTTAACGTGACGATCCAGACAGTTGTAGGCGATGTTGCATCGTGCATCGACGAACCATTTCGCCCAGGGATACTCCCACTCCAGGACCTTGTTCCAAGGCGCAAACCACTCTAGTTCTTTGGCGGCATTGCTCCAGAACGTCTCCGGATCCGCGATGGATTTCTTGTATTCGGTTTCGTACTCTTTGATATAGGCTGCAGCGATCGTCTTGGCTGTCGGTTGATAGGTCCGACTTTCTTTCAGCAGAGTTTCGATCTGTTCACTCATGGCAGGCGTGTCTCCTTCATTAACGTAGTCCAGGCGGAGAGGGCATTATGGAGAAAGTCATGGATACCTGCAACCGTGCATCGACTGCGAACCGATCTCACCGCACCAGGGTGAGTGCTTCGATTCAGTTTCTTGACACCGGCCATGGCCGGCGATAGGCTCATGACCCCAACGATGAACGCTCCACAGAGGTTGATGATGATATCTGCTCGGATGGTCCTGGTGAAACCAGTCGTGCTGGCTGCCTACATGGTTGCCCTGCTGTCGCTGCATTTTCTGCCGGTTGCGGAGGCGCAATTGGGAAGGCCCGAGGGCCTCTATTACAAGTCTTGGGCGATCGTGATTGGGATCGAACAGTACGTCCTGGCGCCGTCGATTCCGGGAGCCATCAACGACGCGAAAAAGGTGGCTGAAGCCTTTCGGCAAATGGGATTTGACGAAGTGGTCGAACTCTACGACAAGGATGCCAGTTCCAGGCGCCTGCAGCAGCTGCTGAACGACATGCTGCCACGAAAAGTTGGGCGAATGGACCGTCTTGTGCTTGTGTATGTGGGGCACGCCGGCGTGATGCAAGATTCCGACGGGCAGGATCGCGGGTACCTCGTTCCGTTTGATGCACCGGTCACTAGCACCGCGAAATCCATCACAGTCGAACAGTTGAAAGAATTTGCGCGGCGATCGGCGTCGAAACATACACTCCTCATTCTGGATGCGCCGGTGGTTGGATGGGAGACGACCGAACCTCCTGGGCTTTCATGGGAAGGACGGATGGCGCCAGAGTCGGCTACAGATCGGCGGGCCGTGCAAGTCGTGACTGCCGCCGGCAGGGGAGAGGCTGCCGGTCGTTCAGCCCAGGGCAGTCGTTTGGTCGAAGCCTTGCTAGGAGGACTGTCCGGTGCAGCGGATCTGGACGGAAACGGCTGGCTGATGGCCTCCGAACTGGGGAGCTATCTCGTACGCCAGGTCGAGATAGTATCGGGTGGGGTACAGCATCCATCAAGTCTTCGCATCGATGGTGATGGAGACATGGTGTTAGTCGAAGGCAAGGTTCCCTGGGAGCCGGCTGTGAAATGACCCCCTCCGGTCATGATGATCTTCTGTAAACAACTCCGCAAAAGGCCGCCCTCCCGTATTCCGTTGTTCGTATCCTGTCTCTCGCACATGAATGACGTTTCATCGTTCGACCGTTCGACAGGCTCACGGCCCTGAGGAACATCGATCGGCAAGCTCTCGACCCTGAGTCCTGTGGAAGGGCGAGATGCTTTTCATGCGCGGAGGTCTTTTCTTGAATTCTGCTACGCCTGTTCCCCGCCTTTGAGGTATCCCAGGCCGATTTTGATCGCTCGGCGGGTGATTTCCGGCCAACGAGCCTGAGGGTAGGCTGAGAGCACAGCAGCCGCTTTGGGGTCCTGGATCTCAAGCGTGAGAATTCTGATGATGCCATCGCCAATCTGGATGTCTGCCACAGCGCCTCCTTGGTATCGTTGAGGAATCTGAATGAAGTGTGCCTTGCATTGACTGATAAAAAAACGCATGTTAGCATGAATCCAACATTTTTTCGCGAGATGTTCTACGTACGGCGTATCTACCTATTTTCATTAAGGAGGGTTGTATGATCAGGTCACAAGCGACATACTCAAGACTGGCCGGCCTCGGTCTTGCTGTCCTTTTTGTCATGGGACTTGCCGCTTGTGGAGGACCGCCCAAATGGGTCCAGAAGGGGTCGGGCGCCTTCAATGAGAAAGACAGCAAAGCTTTTTATGGGGTGGGCGCGGTCTCCGGCGTACGGAATGCTCCGCTCGCCTGGGAAACGGCAGAGAATCGTGGACGGGCCGAGATCGCCAAGACGTTTGAAACCTATACGGGCTATCTGATGCGGGATTATGCCGCATCAACCACGGCGGGAGATTTTACACGGAATACGGAAGAGCAGAATGTCGAACGAGCTCAAAAAACGATCACCACGGCGACGCTCAGCGGTGTTCGGAAGATTGATCAGTACATGGATCCCAAGACCAACACGTATTATGTCTTGACCAAGTTGAGTTTAGAAGATATGAAGAACAACCTGGAGCAGGCCAAAGAACTCAATGCTCAGGTCCGGGACTTTGTGCGGAAGAACGCCGATAAAATGTTCGAGCGTTTGGAGAAGGAAGAGGAAAAGCGAGGAGTTCAGTAGTTCCCACGTCATGACACGTCTACTTCTTCTCGGAGGTTCATCGTGATGCAGAGGGTTCGTTCTTCTCTTATTGGCACGCTGGGTATTGCACTCGCGCTTTCAGGATGCGGTCATGAGACGAAGGTCACGCGTGTTGATGCCGGGGTGGTCACTGATCTGAGCGGGAGATGGAACGATACGGACTCTCGGATGGTGGCCGAGGCGATGGTGAAGGATGCGCTCCAGTATCCCTGGCTTGGGAATTTTGAAAAGAGCAATCAGCGCCAGCCCGTCGTCGTGGTAGGGACCGTCTTGAACAGCAGCCATGAACATATCAGTGTTCAGACCTTCATCACGGATTTGGAGCGAGAACTCACCAATTCTCAAAAGGTCACCTTTGTCGCCGGAAAAAACGAGCGCGATGAGGTGCGGACTGAACGGAAAGAGCAGGCGATCTATGCGCGCGAAGAGACGCAGAAGGCCCCTGGAAAAGAAACCGGCGCCGATTTCATGATGAAGGGGACGATTGCCACCATTCTTGATGAAGCGGACGGGGCGAAAGCCGTGTTCTACCAGGTGGATCTTCAGATGATCGACCTGGAAAGCAATGCGAAGGTGTGGTACGGACAAAAGAAGATCAAGAAGGTGGTTGAAAAGAAACGGACCGTCTTCTAGCAGAATGCGCAAGAAGGCTGTCCAGCAAGGCCGCAGCGAGCGAAACCGAACAGATTAAGGGTGAGGTTCAGGACCAAGCGGGCCACGTGATTCGCTAAACCCGATCCTCAATCTTGATCTCCCTGGCGTGAGCGGCCTTTTTCGGCGTCCTGTTAGCCTCGCGGAATTCGTTGAAACCATTCCTCTCACGCTTTGCCCACGGGGGATCTGTGCGGTGGGGCGGTATCTTTCCTATCTCGGTGGTCCTGGCCGGTTGCCTGGCCTTCCTCTCGTCCGGATGCGGGCCTTCCGTCAATCGTTACCTCTTGATCGAACAGAGCCTGCTCGCCGGTAATCCACAACAAGCTGCGGCGATCGTGGAGCAGACGAAGGACGAGTATGGGGCAAAAGGGCAATTGCTCTATGGGATGGACCGTGGGATGGTCTTGCAGGTAGCAGGACAGTATGAGCAGAGCAGTGCTGCGTTGGAGCAAGCCGAAGAGGATGTCGAGCGACTCTATACGAGAAGTATCCGCACCGAGACCGCTGCCTTTCTGACCAACGACAATATGTTGCCCTACGAAGGGGATGCCTATGAGCACGTGATGATCAACGTGGTCAAGGCGTTGAACTATGCGGCTCAAGGCCTAATCCAGGAGGCTCTGGTCGAGGTTCGGCGGATCGATCATCGACTGAATGTGTTGGGCGACAGAATCAAGGACCCGGATAAATACAGAAATGATGGGTTTGCGCGGTATCTGAGCGGCATCTTGTACGAAGCTGCAGGAGACCTGAATAACGCGTTTATCGCCTATCGAAACGCGTACGAAGCGTATGAGGCCATGAAGGGATGGGTGAGAATGCCGTCTCCTCCCTCCTTACAGGCCGATCTTCTACGAACTGCCGAAGCCCTTGGCTTGAAAACTGAGTTTGAGCGCTATCGGCAAGCCTTTCCGGATGTGATGTGGTCACCCAGCTTGTCCTCCTCGGGGGAAGCACTCGCCCACGTGGTCATGATCAGCTATAATGGCCGCGCTCCACGAAAGGAAGACATGTTTTTAGACCTACCGATCAGTCTTGATGCCGCACAGTTAGTTTTGCTAAATAGAGGAGTTTTTCGGGGACCGTATCAGAGGGATCGGGTGGCGGACAGTCTGTTGTACGGGCTGAATGGGCGGGTCGTGCGTGTGGCGCTTCCGCGGTTGGCGCCGCAAAAGACACGTGTCCCGTTCGAAGATCTGACGTTGACTGATTCGCAGGGCGGTTCATTCTCGGCTCGATCGGAACGGGCGCAGAATGTGACGGCGCTTGCGGAGAAAGGGCTTTCGGAACGGATGCCGGCGATGGCCACGAAAGCTGTTGCGCGAGCCGCGACCAAATTTGCGATGGCTGAGGGCGTGAGTTTCGGAGCACGGAGAGCAGTCGGCAAGGACGCCGAGCCGTGGGTTGGTTTACTGGTGGAGTTATTTGCCAAGGGCCTCGCGGTGGCTTCCGAAGAAGCCGACAAGCGAAGTTGGCAGACCTTGCCGGACGAGATCCACGTCGCGCGGGCTTGGGTGCCGGCAGGTCAGTACCAGGTCTCTGTTCGGCCGTCAGGGCAAGGGATATCGATGACGAAGGACGGGCAATCTGTTTCACTGGTTGCTGGTCAGACGCTCTTCATTCTCCAGCGGGTGATGCAGTGAGGTGTCGTCGAGGATCAGCGTGTGGGAACTGTGCGGTGGTGATGCTGCTGTGTTTCTTCTACGGGATCGGAGCGAGCGGGTGTGCGTGGTTTGGAGGAAAGGACAAGCCGGAGTGGGTCGATGGCCGAGCCTCAAGCTATCCCCCGTCTCAGTATTTGACAGGAGTCGGCCAAGGTGACAACCGAAGTACGGCCGAGAATCAAGCCTATGCGGCTGTGGCGCGCATCTTCAAGGCGGAAGTCGCGGCTCAGGCTAAAGACTGGGAGGCCTACCTCGTCACTGAACATGACGAAGTCGCGACGGCTGAGCGGCGGCTGACCATTGATCATGTGACAAAGGTCTCGACCGACAAAGTGCTCGAAAATGTGAGTATTGGGGATGCGTGGTACGACGCTCGGAAGAGCGTGCATTATGCGTTGGCTGTCGTGAACCGCTCCCAGGCCGAGGCATCGCTGACGGACAGGGTCGTGAGCTTGGATCGGGAGATCGACGCCGATGTGGTGGAGGCTCGGCAGACGACCGGCAATCTCGCGAAGGTGCGCGCACTCAGGCGGGCCGGTCGGAATCTAGTTTTACGGGAGGTCTACAATACTGATCTGCGGGTGATTCGCTTCAGCGGACAGGGGGTTCCCTCCGCGTATCGAGTCGGAGAGCTATCCAACGAATTAGCACAGGTCCTCTCGTTGAATTTTGGCCTGACCTTGCAGATTTCCGGAGACCATGCCGAGCCGATTCAACGGGCCCTTGCCCAAGGCCTGGTTCGTGAAGGGTTTCATGTCTCGGCTGATTCAGGGGAGGGCGATGCGGAGTCCTCGGCGTTACTGGTTCGAGGCATGACTCGTCTGATTCCAATCGAAGTGCAGGATCCGAACTTCAAGTATGTGCGATGGTGCAGCGATTTGGTGATCGTGGAACGTGCCACGCAGCGGGTTCTCGGGGCCATCGCACGTGGAGGAAAAGAAGGACATCTGACCGAGCGCGAGGCGACAGCGAAGGTCCTTCGAGTAATTCAACAGGAATTTTCATCGGATGTGGCAGGGGCAATCGCAGCACATATTTTCGCTGAGGTCACATTGCCGGCCACTGCGGCGATGCCTGCCGGTTGTCCACGGGAAGCGTCTGCAGGGAAGCGGTAAACCAACACTCATGATGAGGAGGCGTGAATCGTGAAGAAAACAGACGAACTATCCGTCAGTCGGGCTCCGCGTAGCAGAGGGCGGGGGTTGACCAAGGCAGGGCAAAAGGTTTCAAGCCGTCTGGCCAAACGGCGATTGAACGAGCGGCTCAAGGCGGACACGGCGTCCTTTAACAAGGGGAATCTTGCCGATACCTTGCGAAAAGAAGGCTATGAGGAAGCTCCACTCGACGAACTCCAGGACCGACTGTCCAAGCTTCAAGGGCCGCTTGCCGACATCATTCTGAAAGGGAGGGTGTGACCGAATGCCATACTACTACTACGATTCAACGGCGCTGGTGAAACGTTACAGCATGGAACGGGGGACCCGTATCGTCAATAAATTGATGGTGAAGCGTGGCAGGGTCGCCATCGTCCCGACATGGACCGTGACGGACTTCTATTCCATTCTCTGCGCCCGTGCTCACGAAGGGCAGATCACACGGGATGATTGTTACTCGGTGCTGTACAAGTTTGAAATTGAATCCAAACAAGGGCTGTATCAGTTCATTGCTCCTCAGATGGAGACCTACTTGACCACGAAGGAGTTGGTCTTGGAGTATCCCTTTCTTCGCTCGACCCAAGTGATGCATTTGGCTTTGGCGTTGGAGCTGAAGCCGTTACGATTGACGGTCGTCAGCACGGATACGCAACTCTTGGCGGCATCGAAGTCCGCTGGGCTGCATATTATTAATCCGGCTGAAGATTAACGGGGTAGGAACGTGGTCGTCCCGTGAACGTTAGGTGACTCTGATATTGACAGCCCGTTCACGGGATGCTTCGTGGGTGGCCTGACGAAGGAGTTCGAGGACGACCTGGTTCCAGCCGGCAGGTCCGATACCAGGGGCCCGGATGAGATTCGGCAGATTGATGTCCGGATCATACGAGCCATCAGGCCGTTTCACCAACACCGGATGATCGACGGTCAGGAGGAGCGGAAGATCGTTCAAGCTATCGCCAATGCCGATCGTCTCGATCTCTTCAGGGAGATGTTGTCCATGTTCCTGTCGTCTATAGCAACGGAGCAGGAGTTCTGCGGCTCGGCCTTTGTCGTTATTCCCGGTTAAATGAAAGAATCGCCCCCCTCTCGTCCAGTTCAGGCCTCGCGTGACGATCTGCCGACAAATCTCCTCAATCAATTTTGGCGGACCATTCACGAGGAACGGTTCATCAAACTCACGAAGTTTGGCCCGCAGCGCATCCTCTCGCATCAGCCCTGTCGTCGCCATAATCTCGTCGACCGAGAGGTCACCGAATCCTTGGAGTGGGGTTCCTACGGCTTCCTCGATTTGCCGGAGAACATCGCGAAGCAGCGCATAGGGGGTGCCGAGCTCAATGACATGATAGGAAGCACGGCGGCGTGACCGCTCAGGTTGGAAGCCAAAGGTGTCAAGCGGGACATAGACCGCTGCACCGTTCTCGACGATGAACGGATGCTGATGGTCAAGGCGTTCCCGTAGTGGCTCGATTTCCGCGCGAGTCTTTCCGGAGACGAGGATGATGGGGATCTGCTCGGCACGAAGGGCGTTCAACGCCGGTCGCGCTTCGTCGAAGGAATACGTCTCGCTGTCCAACAGACAGCCGTCCAAGTCCGTGAGTAGAAGGTAGCGTGGCATAGCGGTTATAGGTGTCGTAAGTCCTCGTTGACCTGTGAACGGGAATGTCCGATGAGACGTCGCTCCAAGAAATCTTTGGCGAGATCCTTTCCTCCCAATCCCAGGGCAAGCGCTGCGGCCAGGACCAAGCCACCCCAGGTAATCCCAAATCCAACCACCACGATATGCTGGGCGATGCCGAGTTGCTCAAGCGCCATGGCAACCGTCAGAAGCTGAATGCCCCAGCGTGTACCGGCGGCAATCCAGCGAGCCGGCGGCAATCCCGCATTGACGGCAGCGATCAGGACGGCCTGGGACACGAAATTTGAGACGAGATAGCCGATGATGCCGATGACGGCGGCTGTGACCAGGTGCGGAATATAGGATAACAGGGAATGGGCGGCTTCGTTGATCGGGGCCACATTCAGCGCGCCCAGCGAAGCAGTGGTAGAAAAAATGACGATGAGCCAATAGGTGACTCTGCCGATGATGTAGGAAGGATCACTCTTGATGCCTCCCCTGAGAAGGGCTGCGGCGATTCCGATCCGATCACAGAGTCGATCCAGGCCGATCATCCGAAGCAGACGCTCCATAAAATGGCCTGCTCCCCACGCCACGGCCAGACCGACCAACAGGAGGATCATCATGGCCAGAACTTTGGGAAGGATGGCAAGCACATGTTCGCCGAGTGCGGTGACGGGTCCGAGTAGTGTCTGTTCCCAGGTCGATGTCATGGCTGGCTCCTTTCAGACCTCGCGGGGGTGGTACTGACGACATCCCTCGCATCGTGGGACTGAGGCCAACGAGTCACGAGATACTCTTTCTCTTTTTCAAACGTTCGGCAGAGTGTTTCGATCAGGTGTTCCGCTTCCGCTGTCGTCAGCCCCTGACTATCCAGCACGAACGAGGCGGTTTTCCCTAAATAGAGCGGAGTCAAGGCCTTGAGGAGATGCTCTTGCGGCAGCACATTGCGATGGTGTGCCAGTGCGGCGTCGTAAATGATGTGTGCCCACAAGGAATCGGGGATACGGAAGTCCCGTGCAGGGACCTCCCGAAGTCGAGACAGCTGTTCGAGTACGTCTTCGGAGAGTATGCGCACCCAAATGTCGTGTAAATCGGTCAGGCCGAGATGGAATAAATCTATCATCCGTTCGACGTTCACATTCACGGGCTCGACGCCCACCTCATATTGGAATCCGAAGAGCGGCACCTTCCGCGATTCGGTCACAGAGAGCCAGATCGGGGCATGCGCTTCCATCAGGGCGAACAAGGCTCCTACGACCTGTCGCAACATGGAGGAAAGGTCTGCGGCCGGGTCTTTCGGGTCATGAATCTTGGCACCGAGAAAACTCTGGCAGACCTTGGCGCCGTTCGTGATGGCTTCAGTTGTCATCCAAATGTCGATGCCAAACCGCGCGACATCGGATTCCCACACGTGCTTTTCAAGATAGTGCTGGGTGAGTTCTCCGGTGAATCCGAAATCGCCTCCGATCGGCTGACGAACTTCTTGGCCGTAGAGGGCGCGAGTCAAGGGATAGGCGATGCTGTTCGTGATGGTGCCGTCGTACTTGTGGCGTCGATAATAGGGCGCCACGTAATCGTATCCTTCCTTGATGATGGGGCGAAGGAGCAGCTCCATCCACTCAGGCGTGATGCTCCGCACATCCGAATCAACCACGGCACAGGCTTTCACTTTCAGCCGTCGGGCGATCTCGAAAATGGTGCGGAATGCGCTCCCCTTGCCGGGGATTCCATGATACGGGGTCACAATCCGGTGCAGCGTGCTTTGCCGATCGCTGATAAAGAGCGGTTCGAGATCGACCATGGTATGGGCGACCATGGCCGGCGTTTCATCGGTGGAGCCCCCGTCTGAGTTCACCAGGACGGCGCGATACCCATGGAAATATTTGGCCAGGCCTGCGCCGACCGCACGAACGACATGGCCGATCGTTTTCGCATTGTTGAAGCTGGGAATGCCGACCAGAATGTCGGCATGGTGGACCGCATCCAGCAGATCTTCCGTTTCAGCAGTGAGTGGAATCAGGCCGTTGTTGATCATGAGACAGGCTGTCGTGTTTCCGCTGCAGGGTCCCAGGCATGGTCTTGCTCAACCGCATCCATGAGCCGATGGAAAATATCGGGGACGGCATGGGTGACGCGGCTCCAGTTCGAAATCATGGGGACACCGAGGGGGTCGTCAAGAAAGCTATCAGTGGCGAGCGTCATCCCGCGGAGAAACACTTCGACCGCACGGCGCTCTTCGTGGCGGTCGAACCGCAGGCTGTTGATCGCCGCATCATTTTCGTATCGACTGATGGCTTCTTGTGCGGCCTGCAGGTACGTTGCGCGCAAGGTTTTGAGCGTACTTTCAGAGAGAACCAACCCTTCGCTTGCCAGATTGCGGAACAGCGATTTTGTGATGTCCACGCACATTTTTAACAAACCGGCGTCCGGATTATGAGTGGAGAGGGTTTGATGCTTATGCTCATAGGCATCGGCTATATCGGCTTGGCAGATCCGTCGCAGCGCGCAATTCCGGTAGACCTCGGCCAACATCCCGACCTCGAGTCCCCAATCGCCCGGAATACGATTGATCCAGGCCAGATCTCGCACCATCGCAAACTCACCAGCCAGCGGGTAGCGAAAACTGTCCAGAAATGAGAGAAGGGAATGCGGCCCGACCAGCATTTGCAGACTGCGGATCAGCGGCGTGATGAAGAGACGTGTCACACGCCCATGCATCCGGTCCGTCACACGGCTGTAGTAGCCTTTACAAAATTCGTAGGCAAGGTTCGGATTGGCGATGGGATAGCAGAGGCGAGCCAGATACTGGCGATCGTAACTCACAATGTCGCAGTCATGGAGCGCAATGACCTGGCTTTGGCCCCGAGCCAGGACATAGCCGTAGGCCGTCCAACACCCGCGCCCCTTGCCCTGATGTCCGATATCGATCTCATGCGAGACCAGCACATTCAGGATCGCTTGGATGCGAGCGCCGTCGTTCCAGATGACGCGGACTCGTTGAGGGAGTTGGGAAAAGAATTGCTTGGCCAGTCTGAACTCCAAGGCGGAAGCGTGATCCAAGGAGATGACAATCTCGTTGATGTAGCGAACCTCGCTCAAGATGTCGACGATGCGTTTGAGGGCCGGTCGTTCAAGTTCCGCATAGAGCGACGGGAGGACCAGCGCGATCGGGGTCGTTTTTGCGTACCGTTCCAGTTCCTGCTCAAGCTGTTCGGTGTTGGGTTGGCCGAGCCGGTGCAGGACGGTGACGACGCCATTTTGATAAAAGTCCGACAAGATATCCTCTTGGCCGGTCTTCGATTATTGCTGAACGCAGATCCGGCGTAAAGACGGTGAGGCAAGAGTCTCTATTCTGCCTAGACGTCTCCTCATAAAGCAAATGAACAAATCTGCACGGGCCGTGCCACTACTGATTTTGGTGGAAGAGTGAGTCTGTGGGGACTTTCCGGGGAATCTGGGGGAGTGATGCTCTGTAAAAACTCTCAGGGGTGTAGGGGAAAGCAGACAGACTGGATGATTTCCCCTATGGCTTATCGGTGGACAGTTTCTTTCCCAGGCGCCGAGCCAGGCGGACCATGCCGGGAGAGCGGTCATTGGGGCTGAGCAGGACGTTGAGCACATGCAAGCGATCTTGGTCGGTAAACGCAGCGGAGAGGTGTTGCTGAAACTCCCGCTGGGTACTCACGCGCACACCGTTCCCGCCTCCGATCAGATCGCAGATTTTGTCGTAGTGCCATTCATGCACATCGTTAAAGGGGCCTTCCAAAATCTCCCGTTCCGTCGAATAGCCACGGTTATTCAAAAGGATCACAATCGGGGCTTGCCCATAGCGGACACAGCTGGCCAGTTCCGTTCCGGTCATTTGGAAGGCTCCATCCCCGACGAGCACGATCGGTCGCAGGCTGGGGTCGGCAAACGAGGCGCCTAATGCCGCCGGGACGGCGAACCCCATCGATGTGTAGTAGGCCGGTGACAGGAACTCGAACCGATGGCGGACATGCAGGTCCGCCGCAGCAAAAAGCGATTCCCCGACGTCCGCGATCACAACGGTCTTCTCGGTGAGCACGGTATCCAGATGCCGGAAGAGCCCTTCCAACGTCACCGGGGCATCCAGATCCGGCGCCGCTGGTGCCGGAACGGTTCTGACGGGGAGAGTTCGTTGGGAGCGCGAAAAAGAGGGAAGCGGCGATCGCACCAGCCCTTGAACGAAATCCTGGAACTTGATGGAGTCATACCGGTGGTGTTTGATGGCGACTCGATCAGCAGTCGCATGGATGGTTCGGCCTTCGGATAACAATGGGGATGTCGCATCCAGATCTTCTACGTCGGATAGGATGGATCCCAGGATCAGCAAGCAGTCGGAATCGTTAATAAACTGCTGGACATCTTCTCGAGCAATCAGCCCGCCATACACGCCGACATAGAGCGGATGGTCTTCGCGAATGATTGATTTCCCGAGCAGCGTTGAGGCGATAGGAATATTGAGTTGCTCAACGAGTCGGGTGAGATCATCCTGAAGCCCGAACCGACCGACTTCTGCCCCCACGAGCATGGCTGGGCGTTTGGCCGACGCCAACATGATCCGTACTTCACTGAGGGCTTCTTCCAACGCGGCAGGGTCGCTTGGTGTATCCTCAATACACATCGGTCTCATGCCGCCGGTGAGCGGACAATGGACCATGTCTCTGGGAATCTCGATATAGATGGGGCGGCGGTAGCGTAGGAGGGCGGCAAAGGCCTGGTCCATTTCGCGCTCGGCGGTCAAGGGATCATCAAGCGTGACCGCGGCAACGGTCATTCGCTCAAAGACCTCTCGTTGCGTTCCGAAGTCGCGGACCATATGATGCAGATAAGGCGTGCGAGTGCGTTCAGACAGACCGGGGGAGCCGGTCAACAGCACAACCGGTGACCGTTCCGCGTAGGCGCAGGCAATGGCATTGACGGTGTTGAGCCCACCGACGCAATAGGTGACACAGACAGCTCCGATCCCGTTGATGCGAGCATAGGCGTCTGCGGCAAACCCGGCGCAATCCTCACGCGTAGTTCCGACGTGTTTGATGGGCGAGGCTTCGATCAACTGATAGAGCGAAAGCACATAGTCACCGGGAATGCCGAAGATATGCCGGACACCAAGATGGTGCAATCGATCTAGAACAGCGGATCCAATCGTTGGTTTGTAACCCATGAAGTCGCTTTCTGTAGAGAGTTGAATACTTCAAGAAAACATACTGATGTCGGTTCGTCAAGAACTACCGGACGACACGCGATGTCTTATGATCACCCTGTGTCCACCCACTTACCAGCTGAGGGGCAACAATAGCTATGGGAAACGATATGACACCGACCGCTCACGTCCGCCTCACGTCACTCCGCGTTCCGGAGGGGCGGCCTCTCTGGCTCTTTGCCGGGCATGTCGGACCGTTGGTCGGTCAGGCAGCCGCAGGGGACCTGGTTGATGTGCTGACCACCGACGGGAAGTTCTATGGACGTGGTCTCTATAATCCTGCTTCCAAAATCCGCGTCCGTCTTCTGACCTTTGAGGAGGAGCCCATCGACGAGACCTTTTGGCGGGGGAGAGTTCAGCAGGCGATCCGGCTCCGGCAGCGAGTCGTCACGCAGTCTAATGCCTATCGACTGATTTATGCTGAAGGTGATCGACTGCCGGGATTGATCGTGGATCGGTACGATCAGCTGTTGGTCATGCAGTGTCTCTCGTTCGGTATGGATAGCCGGAAAGAACTCATCGCTGACGTGCTGATGAAGGAATTGAATCTGTCGAGAGTCTATCTGCGGAACGAGGCCAAGAGTCGACAACTTGAGGGATTACCACTCGAACGGAGGTATCTCTCGGGTGGTGGTCCGACACAAGTCGAGATTCAGGAAGGGGCCGCCAAGTTTCTCGTCGATGTGGAGAAGGGGCAGAAGACCGGCTGGTTTTGTGATCAACGGGAGAATCGGTTGGCAGCGGCCAAGCTTGCGGCAGGGGCCGAGGTGTTGGAAGTGTTCTGCCATACCGGCGCCTTCGGCATTCATGCCGCGTTAGCCGGAGCTGCGTCAGTGGAAGGACTCGATGTCAGTCTAGACACCTTAGCGATGGCCAACACGCACGCCACGATGAACAAGGTGGAGGATCGCTGTACTTATCGACAAGCCGATGCGTTTGAAGAGATGCGGAAACTTGTGAAGGCGGGGCGGCGTTACGATGTGGTGATGCTCGATCCTCCAGCTTTCGCGCGTAGTCAACAGGCCCTCGCTGGTGCCCTAACCGGGTATAAGGATGTCAATCTCCTGGGATTAAAGCTGCTGAAGCCGGAAGGGTTTCTCGTGACGAGCTCCTGTTCCCATCCCGTCTCGGAGGCAGATCTCTGGAAGAGTATCCGCCTTGCGGCCCGTGACGCCAAGCGAGATATTCGATTGATCGAACAACGAGGCCAAAGCGCCGACCACCCCATCCTGGCCAGCATGCCGGAGACGCGGTATCTAAAATGTTTCATTGTGCAGGTGTTGTAGCGGCTCACTATCCCGTCGCGATGGACCTCGGGACGGTTGCAAGGCAGGTTAGGCTCATAATTTCATCAGTGCCGTCCTCTCCATCCCTGGGACAAACTGATGCCTTTTGCTTGACAGATCCACAGGCTCAGCATAAGAATTTGCCGCGATCTACACGCACGTCTTGAATAAAGGCGGGCATGGGGTGAGGAGCCCAATCGATGGTCTGTGAATCCTCCTAATACAGATGGCATAAGACGAAAATCTGAACTCGCATGAGCGAAGAACGTGCTATGCGTCAATGGGATAGGGTGCACAATCGGTGCTTGCTAGCCGGTTTAGACAGCAGGAGCCAGCTTGTCGTAACTGGATTATACTGACCGTCTAAACATTGTTAGCATTCAATTCAGGACGCGCCGCATGTTTGAACATGAGTACTTTGATGTGTACCCGTTCGAGAGCGTTCCGCTGGATCGCGACTGCTATCTCATGGACGAGTCCTATATCCAGGAGTACGAAGCATCAATATTGGATGTTTTTGCCGGCAAGGGAGGCGACCCGATAGGCGAAATCAGCTTCGTGGCTGCGCGAAAGGTCAACGAGCACTCGTTAGACCTCTCATGGTATCCAAATACGTTTTCGCGCTTTCATGAAATGGTCATCTCTCTGCCGAGAAGCCAATTTGTCACTTGTATCGGATGTTGGCGATACGACGAGAAGCCGCATATTTTCGTGAAGTCCGGATGGCTTGAGCAGTTGCATCTGAAGTCCTATACGGTCTTCTGCATGGTCGATGCGATTGGAGTAAAAGCGGCTCTCCAGAATGGAACTCTCTCAAGAGAGAAGCTAATTCTCTTGCGAGAAGCGATCGACCGACTGGCTGAGAACCATTCAGAGGTGTGTTTCGTATCGTTTGCGGATAGTTTGCTCATCAAGCGCAATTGGACTGTAGGACATTTTCGAAGCAACGTTTCGTACACCTACAACCCCGAAGTGTTCGTGCATATCATCAAGGAACTTCAAGCCGTCTACCAAGAGGTGCTCGGCTTGGACGTGTATGCGATTCTGACCCAAGGAACGAACGAGTACTACGAAGACTCATTGGTCCACATTTCGGACGGAAAGAATCACGTATCCTTGAATAGCTTGGGAATACCCTTCGCCCAGCTAATGGCAATAGACACCTCCGTGCGGGCAGCCATTAGGGCAAAAGAGCATGGTCGTTTCGATCTCTATCTCGACGAGCATTTCTACAACTCCCTTCGATTTAGGTTTGAGTTCGATAAGCGAGCTCGACCAAAGTATCCCTATTCGGCGCCCATGATGGATGTGGGAAACCACTACTACTGCGCTCAGCTGCAGGAGGTGCTCAAGAACCTTCAGCTAGACGAGAAAACCAAACAGGCCGACGCGCAAGAATGCTAACAATCCAATCAACACGGATCGCCAAACCGCAAGCGGTTTGGTTCCTTCGCTACGCTCGGTGGCCGGTTACTGAAGGCGTTAGGCGACATGGAGTGACTGCGACATGAAGCAAACGACAAGACGAAGGCAGAGCCTCCTGTGTGTGGCGTTTCTGCTGCTTGCCGCAGCCAGTTCAGCGCACGCCCAGACCGCTCAGGAGATCGCCAAGAAAGCCTTCGGTTCTACGGTGCTTCTGGTCATGGAGGATGCCAATGGCCAACCTCTTTCCCTTGGCAGCGGCTTTCTTGTGCGTGATGGGGAAATTGCCAGCAACCTCCACGTCGTTGAAGGTGCTGCGAGAGGCTACGCCAAACTGGTCGGGCAGAAGACGAAGCACGACATCCAAGGTATCACGGCCGTCGATCCCGAACGGGATCTCGTGGTGCTCAAGATCTCCGTCTCGGGCTCACCCGTGCTCTCCCTTGGCACCAGCGACGCCGTTCAGGTTGGGGAATCTGTTTATGCCGTTGGCAACCCACAAGGATTAGAAGGCACGTTCTCGCATGGCATTGTCAGCAGCATCCGAGATGTTGGCACCGACAAACTGCTCCAAATCACAGCTCCGATCTCGCCAGGAAGCAGCGGTGGTCCCGTGTTGAACAGCAAGGCCGAAGTCATTGGCGTTTCTGTCGCGACCTTCCGCAGCGGGCAGAACCTCAATTTTGCGATCCCGTCAAACTACCTCAAGACTCTCCTGGCCAAGACTGGCCCCGCCAAGCCACTGGCGGAGGCCAAACCGGCGAAGGCCCAACGTTCGATACTGGCAGACCTGGGTGGCCGCAGTGTTGAGGGTGTCGTCGGCGGAACTTTCGCCTGGAAGGACCAGAACTACGAAGTGGATGGAGACTACACGATTACGCTCAGAAACCAGCTTCGGGAGCCTGTGCGAAACGTCTATTGCCTCGTCGTCTTCTACGATCGGGCTGGTGATCCCCTTGACGCTGACATGCTTCTCTATCGAGACGTGATACCTGCGGGACTTGGAAAACGAACTAGTGGAAGCGTGGACGCGAGTGTCAAGAGATTAACCACACCCGCGTCAAGGGACAATCAATTCATGTCCTCGTTCACGCCTACCACCAAGGTGGAGTTCCGCGTTCTGAATTTCGAGATTGTCCAGTGAAGTCTCGATGTCGTCTAACAATCGGTTGCAGCGGATGGTTCGCTGCGCGGCCAGCTGCTGACCGGAGCGTTAGACGGCTGAAGGGCTACGAGCTTACAAGGCACAAAAGATAGGCGGTCGGGAATCTTTCATGCGTACCAGCGAATCGTTTCTGATCGAATGCCTAAGCCAACCTGTTCCCCTCTCTTCACTGAGTGAGTGGGGGAGTCCCCGGTTAGCCCGCTGGGAAGGCCCTTGGTGAGCCACCGTGGCTCAGTCTGCCAGGCCCATGCCGATCACGATGAGCACCGCATAGTCTTGCTTTGTACAGCCCTCCACTGGAGGCATCACTCCCCCTGGTGCAACGGGAAACGCTGCCTGCTTTGCGTGGGTCGGTAAGCACGAACCACCCGCCGTCGCCGGTGTGTCGCGCGGGGGCTGGTTGGTTGCTTCATGGTCAACCGAGTATAAAGAAAGATGCCCGACCCCTTTGATTCAGCTTCTCAGATTACGGAGATGACATGCTGACGACACGGCGCACCGCCGTGTCGTCAGCAATCTACCAGGCGCCACGTTAGGAATGGTCTACATTGGCCACCCAACCGGAGCCAATCTCTATCCTGCCCTTAATCATTTTCCTACTTTCAAGAGCCATCCGTCGCCGCGTTCACAGAGATTGGGGCCTTTCGCCGTAATTGCAACTCTGATGAAGGTGTCTTTGGCTGAGGCGGGGATCTTGCCGCTGACGAGAAACCCATCGAAGTGAGGCGTCACGGTGACGGGGACGTTTTCGTCCTTGATCATCACGGTAATGGTTTTGGGAAATGTCCCCTTGGATGCCACAAACGAAAACGCCGATTGCGGCGCGACTTCTGTATTGTTGTCTGCTTGTGAGTAAGGCTTCGGCATGAACGTGGAAAACGATACGACGCCGCAGCCACCCGAGCTGCTAGAGCCGGGAGGGGGTGAATCATAGCCGGCTCCGACCTCACCGATGTTGCCGAAGGCACTGAGTACCATAACGATCGCTAGGGTATATCGAACATTCATGATGACACCTCGCTGTTGATTGTTGAGAGTGGCCGGGATGGCGGAGCTCAATGAGTATGACCTATTGTGTAGTCCCGGGGAGATGAAAAGCAAACATCGGATGACTCGAAAGGACCAGTGTCGAGCGACGACTGGATGTCATCGCATTTGCTTGTCAGCTATAATGCGCCTCAACTTTCCTAAGGAGGTCCTTCATGGCATTCAATCAGGTCGGTGAATTCTGGCTGGCGCCTGGTCAATCCACCCGAGTCCACATCGCCCTAGGTGGTCTAGTCAATGAAGCAGAATGGGGCGGTCAGGATTTCGGCGCACAATGGATCATGGCTGACGGCATTGGGATTAACCCGGTTCGGCTCATGGTCAGCGAGCACACCAAAGAGAAAAAGCCCATTCGCTTGCACCCCGGTTCGCCGAGTCCAATCGTCTATTCGGTAACCGTCACCAATATCGGCGATGAGCTTGCACATTTTAGCATTCAAGGCGGGGGTAACGTTTAATCGGTTCGAAGGAGGTGCAGGTGAAAACGAAGAGGACTATGCATGTTATCACGGATAAGAGGGGAATGATCGTGGGTGGAGGGATCCTGACCTCCGGAAAGGATCGAAACGGAAAGGCGGTACATGTCCAGCTGACACCAATGAAAGGCCAATCTGTGATGGAAGTCGCAATGCCGGAAGAAATCCAACGACTGGAAGGGGCTGAACTCTTCCGTCGGTTGCAATGTGACTTTCACCTGCCGCGAGGCAAGAAGGAACTCGTCCGTAAACCTGTACGGCGCTAGAAGCGGCAAGGTCTAATGGAGACAGCGATTCAGTGCGCCGTCGAGAATCGGAGTGTATCTAGGAACAACGAACTAAAAGAGAGTTAGAAAAGGTGCCGGGAGCCTTTCAGTTATTGAGGTCGTCGCGGCGCCATCGCAGATTAGTTTTCTACACCCACGCCGATCACGATGAGTACCGCATAGTCTTGCTTCGTGCAGCCTTCTACCGGAGGCATCGCTCCGCCTGGGACAACGGGAAACGCAGACTGTTTTGCGTTAGCAGGTGAGCATGAACCACCCCCTGTCACCGATGTATAGCGCGCGGAACGGCAGGCTAAGTGTGTCACGTCGTAGAGTGTCGCGCCTTGATCGAGTTCCCAGCGCCTATCGCCATGGCCATCGGCAGGATGAATTGTCAGTACGGCTGTCACTTTGCGGGCGCCTGTGACCACATATTTACCGGGAGGAAGCGGAACGGTCGGTTGCTCCATGATCAAGCCATGTTCCTCCAACCACCAGTCCGCTTCGTCAAACATCCAACGTGCTGGAGCGACGCCACCAGCATCTTTCAAGGAGTGATAGCGGTTCAGCTTCACACCCCGAGGGCCTGGGTCCACCGGCCACAAACCCCACAACTGTGCGCCGTTTCCAGAGGTTGATTTGGGATCACCCAACGCTGCGATGTACTGCGTCGAGATGCGCCTGAACTTCGCCTGGCCTCCGTCTGCGGCCTGGACCGCCTGAGCTGCGACAGTGATCGTCACCAGCAACACCGTCGCCAGGCAGACGCGATGGATGAGGCGCTCCCTGTTACTCATGCGCGCTGACACCTTTCTTTGTGGCACAGAGGTTTGCATCTCGACCTCTTCCAGGATTGGCATCATCATACCCCGTTCTATTCAGGCTGGGGCAGCAACAAGTAGATCACAGCTACCCTTTACCATCCCGGTTATCTGGATATCCAGAACGACATCAACCGCCCCCTTTCAATCGTTGTAATTCTAATTGGATGGTCTGCGTACCATCCGCGATCCAGATATGCCCGTCTTGGATTGTCCATTGTAAGTGCATGGAAGGTTTTGCCATATTTGCGAGGGTGCGGATGCCCTCCATCGGGATCAGCGTGACAACGAGGTTCTTGAGGCGGTCGAGTGAGGCACGCTGGTTTTCCCACCAGGCTTCTGCGCCGCGAGGTCCGTAGACATAGATGACGACCTGTTTGGAACGGCCGCATGCTTGACGAATGGTTTTTTCATCCGGCTGACCGATCTCGATCCAGAGGTCGATGGCCCCAGTAGCATCCCGTTGCCATAGGGCCGGTTCATCCTCGGTGCCGACTCCACGGCCGAATGCCAAGACGTCGTCTGCATGGAGTGCAAACGCGAGCACTCGCATCATCAAGCGCTCTTCGGTCTCGGATGGATGTCGTGCCAGGGTTAGCGTATGGTCCTGAAAGTAGTGACGGTCTAGATCGGAGATCTGAAGGACGGCTTTGTAGATGGTTGCGTTCGTTGCCATAGGGTCAAGGGGGAGTCTAGGGCAGGTCTCTGACAAACAGTTGCTCCACACGTGTGCGTGCCCATGGCGTCTTGCGCAGGAATGTCAGACTGGACTTGATCGTTGGATGATGGCGGAAGCAGCGGATGGGCACGCGACGACCCAGTTCGGCCCATCCGTGCCGAGCGACCAGGGTCGTGACAATGGTTTCCAAGGTGATCCCGTGTAAGGGATCGCGGGGATGAGAGGTGGAATGTGGAAGGTCCATTGATTGACAGGCTACAGAAATGTTGTGCTAAGGTAAACCCCAGATTGCAGACAGTGGTACTCGGCACAACACGCTTAACCAGGAGGGGCATGACGATGAAGAGTAAATTCTATCGCGGGGCATTCATTCTCGGTGCGCTTGGGATGTTGGTGAGTGTTCCGGTGCTCAACGCTCAGCCGTCTCCAGCCGGGAACGTGTTGGACTCCATTGCGCATGCGAAAGAGGCAGTGGAGCATGGCAAACAGGGGCATGCTGACGTACTGGCGACCCATGCGGAAAAGTCACGGAATCATGCCGAGCGGGGAGGGAAAAATCCGCATTTGGGCGAAGGGATCAAGCATCTGACGGAAGCCATCGAGCATGGCAAGGCGGGCCATGCCGACGTTGCCACGCAGCATGCCGAAGCAGCGCTCACCCATTTGACCGAAGCCAAGTAAGCGTCCGTACCATCCGGTGATGGTGAGTTCGTATAAACGGGCAGGGGAGAAGTCCCCTGCCCGTTTCTGTTTGGAGAGAGGGGCACTGGAAGGAGAATACGCTATGCGTGTGATTGTAGTTGGTGGAACGGGGACGATTGGATCGGCTGTGGTGAAGATGCTTTCGGAGCGGCATGAGGTCGTCGTGGCTGGACGGAATTCAGGAGCCGTAACTGTCGATCTGGCCGCGCCAGATTCGATCCGTGCGATGTTTCAGGCAGTGGGAAAATTCGATGCAGTGGTCAGTGCGGCCGGACAGGCAAAGTTTGGAAGTCTCGATGATTTGACTGACGCCGACTACGTGTTCAGTTTCTCAAACAAGCTGATGGGACAAGCCAATCTCGTGCGGATCGGTCGGCAGTTCATTGCCGATGGTGGGTCATTGACGCTCACAACCGGAGTGCTCGGTCAGGAACCGATCAAGGGCAGCGCTTCCATTAGTATGGTGAATGCCGGGCTTGAAGGTTTTGTCCGGGCGGCTGCACTGGAACTGCCCCGTGGGATCCGAGTCAATGTGGTGAGTCCACCTTGGGTGACTGAAACTCTTGTTGCACGCAAGATGGATCCCTCGCCTGGCATGTCGGCTGCGCGTGTGGCGCAAGCCTACCTCGCGAGCGTTGAAGGTACGATGACAGGACAGACGCTTGACCCGCGAACGCTTGCCATCCGATAGAGTTGCTTGATCCGTAGGATTCATAGAAGGCTTGAAATGCAGGGGCCCCACCTGCAAAACTGTTTCTTGTCATGATGCCTGCTGTTCCACCACTACCTATGATCAGGCCATACTCCTCACCCGCTTCTTGTCAGCACCACAGCGGCCCAAAGACACCCTGACCTACTTCCAATTAGCCGGGTTTTTGTTCGGTCTGGCGAATGGGCCGGAGTTGATCCCGCCTTCCGAATGGATTCCACTTGTTCAACGATCAAGATGCGCGGTACGAGACAGAAGATGAGGCCACCGAAGTGCTCCAGCCATGATGGCGCTCAACGACCGTGTTCGGGAACGACCAAAAGGGAAAGTCTTGCTCCCTCTGGGGGGTGAGGTGCGACCTGACCCGATGGATAATCTGACAAGCGATGCCCCGATGAGCCAATGGGCACAAGGATTTGGGATGGGCTATGACTATCTTTCTGAGGTCTGGGAAGCGTATACACCGGATGAATTTGATGAGGATATCGGAGCGTTATTGATGACGCTCACATTTTTCAGTTCACGAGCACTCGCCGAAGCCTATTATCAGGAGGGAAACAAGAAAGGTACCCTCGATCAGCTTGCCAAGTCTGTGCTGGAGATCTTCCCTGATGCCATGCGGGAGTATGCGCATCTGGGGCGGTCGATCTATCAGGCACGGCTCGAAACAGGTGACTTCGACACGGAACCTTCAACCCCCATCAAAATCGGGCGGAATGAACCCTGTCCCTGCGGTAGTGGGAAGAAATTTAAGAAATGTTGCGATTCGACGAAAGGAACTGGACCTGGTCCAACATTCCACTGATCGGGGTGAATGGTTTTGTCTATACCCCACCATCTCTCGTTACTCTGATGCCTCTCTTGCGACTCGAGAAACCAGTCCAGTCATAAGCACCTGACAGTGATGTCTTTGCTACTGCCGGGCGAGTATTTCAGGGAATGAGGGTCCATACATGGATTTGAAAGAAATAGGTCAGAGCCTCCTAAGTCGTGAAGCGTAGAGTGATCGATGCTGTTCGAGGATTCCCATGTAAATAAAATATTAAGAATAAAAGCTTGTATATTTATAGTCGTGCACGTCAATTCTTTTCTGACGAACCACACCTCAAAACCGTCAAGGTTTTGGAGGTAGTTATGCACGTGGAAATACGTACCCATTCAATCGTTGATTTACCGAATGGCGGCACTGTGGTGCGACCCTTGCTTACGTTCATCAGTAGCAGTGAACGTAACCACCTGAGGAGGGATAGATGGAATGTCCAAAGTGTAAGGGGACGATGGCGCTGGAGCGGTTCTCCGATTTCTTTCTCGTGTTTTATGCCTGGAAATGCTTCAATTGCGGCGCCATGATCGATCGCACTCTTTCGCAGAATCGCCGAAAGAGTTTGGCTGTCCGAGAATCTGAGACCGTTGTTATTTGATAGGGAGTAACCGAACCATCTCGACCTGAATTCTGAGCTCGTAGGTGCCGATGCCAGTTCGGGAAGATTCCCGGGCCTCTTCCCAAGGAGTGTCCGCGTGGTCGGCATCTACTCCGCGCATCTGGCAGCGCTCTGTGAGGCAAGTATCGTCAAGCAGGCCTTCCACCGGAGACGCGCTTTCTCGTGAACAATGCCGAGATACGTGGCGTGTAAGGGAGAGTTGGCAATGGGTGGATCAGGAAGATTGATGCATGGGCTTGCGGAAAATCGAATCACGGGGTGTGGTGGTCGGTGTGTTGGTCTCGGCTGCAGCCTACGTCCTGACGCCTTGTGTCTGGAGTGGATCGGCGGCTGACCTCGGCTGGTTGTGCCGCCTCCTTGAATCGATTATTGCTGCCGGGTGGCTGGACAAAAGCCACTGGCCATCTCGCACGCGCATGAAGGTCCACACCTCAAAAATAGATTCTGACGCGTCTCCTCACTTCAATCAGATAGCCGGGTTCTCCGCGTGGAATCGTTGTGGAAACGGTATAGTCACGGGCATTCCAGCGAAGATCGACGGTGGCGTAGTCGGTACCATCTTCAGCCCAGGATTCGCGTACGTCTCCCTTCAGCAACACCACGTCTTCCACGTGATTCTGTATGCCGCGACTGCTGTCTTCGGCCAACGCGGTGCTGAAATAGCTCAACATTTCTCGTGTCACACACCGTCGCAATGCCGCGACGTCTTGTGTGCTCCATGCGGATTGAATCTCCGTCAGTAATTGCTGGAAAGCCGCTTTATCCTCGGATGTGACAGTGTAGGTCTCAGTGTCGACATCGTCGGTGGAGCGGTTGGCCGATACGTCGAGGAGGCTTCCTCTGGTAGAGGTGCTGCGTGAGAGCCCGGTGAATACCGGTGCAGGAGTCTGCTTAGACTTTCTGAAAAAGTAGAAGGCGCCTGCTCCGATTGCCATCAGGAGGAGAATGAGCCCAAAGGAGTTCCCCGATGCGGATGCCGGTGCCGATCCAGATCCCGATTCCGTGTCCGTGGTTTTAGCGTTGCTCTCTGTCGCGCCAAAGAGCATATGGCCGAGCCATGTTCCGGCTAAACCACCGGCGATCCCGGCAAGCAAGGGATTGCGTTGAAACCAGGAAGGAGACGTGGCCGGGGTCGGTTGAGCCGTCGGGCTGTTCGTGGTCTGAGGTGGTGGTGTCGTTGAAGGTCGGGAGGTCGTGGATTGTTCAATGGGCTTGGCACCGTTCTCCTGATGGGTTCGTGATCCACGGCTTCCGAATCCCATTGATGAATTTCCGCCACGAGAACCGCTCGAATATCCTCCACCACCTCGTGCCTTGGCAAATGACAGGGTGGGTAGGCCGATAAGCGAGGCGATGATGCAGACTGCTATAAACTTTGAGCTGTTTTGCATAGATGTCCTTTCACAAGAGGGTGGCACTCTCAGGCACAATCCTAATCTTAGCAGTTTTAGGAGAAGAAAACCGAATATTTGGGCTGTGACTCGGCGGATCTCTAGATGTCAACAGCTTGCTGTGGGCGGCCGGTTAAACTCGGCGACTGTGGGAAACACGAGCGCTGCAAAATCCCAATAGCGCATCCGGATCGCTTCCGAGTGAGTCCCTGCCTCGAAGAGAATCTCCTCGTCCCCGATGAGCGAGCGGTCAACATAGACCGGAAGTCCGTAGAGCGTGCCGAGCGGTGGCATCGCGCCGACTTCGCAGTCTGGGAAGAGCTGTGCCAGTTCTTCCTCGGTCGCAAGTCGGACGCGGTGGGTGCCGAACATCCCTCGCAGGCGTTGGAAATCGATCTTTGTCGTGGCCGGCAGGACCATGGTGGCGAATCGTTCCTTGACCTTTACGATGACCACCTTGGCCATAGACTGTTCCGGGAGATGAAGAATCTCGGCAACCGCCCGGGCGCGATTTGTGTGAGAGTGAGCCAAGATGTCGTAATGCACATGTTCGCGATCAAGGCGTGATTTCAGGGTGCGTGGAATAGGCATGGCCTTACCTCCTGTGGTGGGCGATTCCGAGATGGAGATCGCTGGTGGGTCGTACGGACGAGGACACTGAAGGAAGATAAAAAACTGATAGTCGGGATCATCTTCATGACTACGACTCCACGTAGCTCATGACGACCGGCAG
>JAHBWO010000050.1 GCA_019636945.1 Nitrospira sp.
CCTCAAGATTCAGGTACTGCTCCGCCCATTCACTGAAGAGGGTTGGCCTGGACTCCTCTGTAAGGATCTTACCTTGAAGAAGATTAATCCGGATGGTTGCCTCCATCTCCCTTGCGATAGTCTTATTAAGACATCCGACTTTCCATCGCTTAAGCCGTGCACCCGGTACCCCTGGAGCGAGCTTGAAGGTCTTCCCGTCATCGGAAACAATGACACTGAATGCGACGTAGTATGAATCTTTTCGCTTCGTCAGTCCCATACTGAAACCTTTCCTTCAACTTCGCGCAGGCCGCTTGATGCTCAGTTCCTCAACGGATGTTTGTTGATGCGTTCAACATTAACAACTCTCACCTCGATTTTGTAAGTCCTTCGGCTTTACCGTTCACCTCGGTCGACTTTCGGGTTTTTTGGCTTCGGATCTGGCCATTACCGTATGTCCATCTATCCATTGATCTAGGTCTTGCTGTTTGAACTTTACAAGTCGCCCAATTTTAACGAACCGGATCTTCCTTGCTGACACCCAGCCATACAACGTCAGCTTGGAAATGCCTAGATACCCCGATGCCTCATCCATTGTCAGAAGCTTGCACATGTTAACTCCCAAGAAACATTTGTTAAAGATCCCTTTCAGCCAACCTTCACGACTGCCCACTCACGCTTACCGTTGGAGGGCTCGTTTGCTGGTGCGACCCGGGTCCGGGGAGCAGTGGGACAGTCCTTCCGTGTCTCCGTCCCTCCAGGCCTGCCCGCTGCGAGAGCCCCGTGCCGCCTCCTTCGTTACGCCCCACCCTTGGTTGGTGAAGGGTGGGGCTAGAACATAATTTCAGAAGGAGGCGGACATGTCCGTTGACAGTTCTCTCGGTTCCTCGAACGGTGGACGGCCACTGAGCCCGGTTCGGAAATACGCGGTCCCTCGGTACCGTGTCACGCTCGTGCGTGAGGGCCGTGCCATGCCGGCGGCGGAATCGGTCCATACGTCGGAAGGTGCTGCGGCGATCCTCCGGCCGTTGTTTGCCGGTCTGGACCGGGAACAATTCCTCATCTGTGGCCTGGACGCCAAGCACAAGCTCATCGGAATCAATGTGGTCTCCACCGGCTCTCTGAACCTGACGATTGTGCATCCTCGCGAGGTCTTCAAGCCGCTCATCTTGATGAATGCCGGCGCTTGGCTCTGTCGGGTAAGGATGCGGCCTTGCAGCCGCATCCTCCCCTAAGAACCGGACTTGATGGTTTCCGCTCATCCGGCTCAAGCCGTTACAAAGCCCGGCGCTGCCGCCGAGCCGGACAGTCACCACGGGGGTGGTGGATGAGGCCGCCGACGCGAGTGACCTGTCGCGGAGCGACGATCCTCAAAGTACGCTCGCCAGGTCCGATCGTAGGGATTAGCCTCCGCCCGGATTTTGAGGTGACGCCGGATGATGGTTTTGTTGGCACACACCAACTTCAACCAGTCCGGGTGACCGTCCAGCGGGCGTACACTCGTATCGGCCGCAAAGCGCCAGCTTCGTCCGTCAACCGGATGCCAGTATCGGTGCAACACCCAATTGGCGTTCTTGTTCTGATGCCTGCGTCGCGCCCATCGCCAGAGACAATGCCAGAGCACATGATCGACCTTGCAGAACGTATGCGTCGCCACGATATGCCGGTGATACATCACCCAACCAAGGATCACCCGGTTGAGCGCATGGATCAGAACGGCCTGTGCCGACGCGCCGTGTGCGCGGATTATCGCTCGCACCTTCTGCAGGAACGCATGGACGTTCTGCCGTGAAGGCGTGACCAGCAACTTGCCCTGGTATTTGCGCAGATGCTGGCCGAGGAAGTCGACGCCCTCGTCGATATGCGTGATGCGAGTCTTGTCAGCCGAGAGCGCGAGCCCCCGTACAGCCAAGAACTGCTCAACCAGTGGTCGGACTTCATTCCTGAGGACCTCCTCGGAAGTTCCCGTGATGATGAAGTCATCCGCATAGCGTACGAGATGCACCTTGGGATTGTACTTGCCACGCCCTCGCCCCAAGTCCTTCCGCGGGAAGGCCCGTTGCAAAACACGTTCAAGTCCATCCAACGTCATGTTCGCCAGCGCCGGTGAGATGACTCCCCCTTGGGGTGTGCCCTCCTCCGTGGCGAACAGCGTTCGCTTCTCAACGTAGCCGGCCTTGAGCCAGCCTCGCAGGATCGCTTTATCCATCGGGATATGGTTGAGCATCCAGTCGTGGCTGATGTGATCGAAACAGCCGACGATGTCGCCTTCCAACACCCACAGGGGCGCGCTCTTGCGAGAGAGCAGCTTGAAACACTGCTCGATCGCATCCGCCGTCGAACGCATCGGCCGGAAGCCATACGAGTGGTGATCGGCCGTGGTCTCCGCGATCGGATCGAGCGCGAGCAGATACAGTGCCTACATCGCCCGATCGTGCATCGTCGGAATACCGAGCGGCCTTCGTTTCCCGGTGGCCTTCGGGATGTACACGCGCCGCAGCGGTTGCGGCTGGTAGCCGCGCCGTCGCAGCGATCCGATTGCCTGTGCCTTGGCCCCTGGAGAGCGCCAGACGGCGTGATCCACTCCAGAGGTCTCCTTGCCTGCATTCCCCGTGACTCGCTTCACGGCCAAGGCCCGGCCAGAGAAGGAGTGGGTGAGCAGCCATTGCAGAGCGTTCGCTCGGCCGTGGCGGCCCTCCCGTGTGGCCTTGACGATACGCGCTTGCAGCCGCCGCACGTCGCGTTCACAGTCGGCCCAGTTGATCTGGTTCCACTGCGGCGCGCCGTTGGAGGATGCACACGCAGCGTGCGCTCCGTTCATTTGCGATTTCCTCCCCAGGTGGTTCTACACTCGTTCTCGTCACGAACGACCGGCTGGAAGTGGGCCCGCTTTCGCAGCAGCGTGATGTTGCAACGCTTATCCGCTCCATTACAGGGCGGCATTCGCTTTCTCCAGCTTCCTGTGCCCGCTATCCCCACAGCGGCCCTTACGAGCCCGCCTGCTCCCTCACGGGAGCGGGACATCGGGGTTACCGTGTTCCGCATTGATGACACGAGTAGGTTAGCCTCTGCCAATACACCGGCGGTCTTGCATGTCCGTGTGCTCCGAGCGCGCTGCGGAGCAGCCGACCGCGATACCTGTTGGCCTGAGCCACTCAGCATCTTTGGCTCGACTGATTTTGACGGTGCCTGACAGCAGTTCACTTTCATTAGACATACCACCCAGCCTTGCCCCCGAGCCGCCTGATGCTGGCAGCCCCGGCGGCTCCCTCACGGCAGCCACCGCGCCCTGATGGGCGAGGGTACGTTGTCTCGGCAGCTTCAGACCCGACGGTTACCAGCCGCGCCTGTGCCGATAGGCTACTGCGCACGGAAGCGCAGGTTCTCTTACTTTCGTATCGAACAATCATCAACGCGACTTCACGTCGCACGTGCCCATAATCATCCCTCTGGGGACATCACGCCGAGCCCAGAAGATCGCGTCCTGACGAAGCGGCTGCGCGAGGCCGGTGAACTGTTCGGGATTGCTCTCCTCGATCATCTCATTCTCGCTGAAGAGCGCTACTACAGCTTCGCCGACCACGGGTGGCCTGGCGCTTAGCGCAACAGCCGCAACACCCAGGCCGCCCCGGCGGCCACCAGTGCGAGACCAATCGCCGCTGTCCCCCAGGCGACCAGGTCGGTGGCCAAAGCATTGCCGATCGTTTGAATTTGTTGCGCCGTCATAGTCCCTCTCCCTCGTCATCGCTCTCATTCCGGTTTGGTTGATAATAAAAGAGGCAGGCTGCTGCCAGCCTGCCTCGATGGACTCTCTCAGCCCACAATCGCGCGGACGCGCTTAAAGGCGTAGATCGCCAGTGCCACGCCAATCAAGGCCGTGGCCCACAAGAGCAGATCGGCCCGCACCGTGGCCACATCCGCCGAGACCGGAAACAACTGCGCCTGCGACAGCGCCGGCACGCCCAAGGCGAACACGAACGCCATGAGCAGCCCACCAAGCCCTTTCACCCAACTCCAACCCTTCATACGGCACCTCCTTGTGCTGGTGGTTCCGTCCACCCACGCCGCCGGATGACTCGCCGACGGCCGAGCGCCTCAATAACTTTGAGGCAGAATCAGTTTGATGATCAGCCCTACGGCGAAGCCGCCGAGCCAAAAGATCGCCGTGAAGTAGGTCATCGCCTCAATCGCCGGCAGGTCCATAGAACACTCCTTCGCCAATCAGCCGCATGGAGCCCTCCTCATAGACCTCCGAGACCGACAGCCCATATCGACCGGTGATTTGCGCGGCCGTGAGGATCTCGCCGCTGTCCAGGAGATAGCGCCAGCCTTGTCGATCCTTGCTCATCCCCGCACCACCGAGGATTCGAACCGGTCGCCTGGGTACAGCTGGAACTGTTGGTGCTGGAGGAGACATCCCCAATGGGTTCAGCAGACTGGCCGACCCGTTGGCTGGTGCACCGATGGTTGTCGTTGGAACAGCTGTTGATCCGGCAGTGATCGGCTTGCTCGCACTCAGTGAGGACCAAGGCCGCCAGACCATGAGTCCGATCGCGAACAGGCCCGCCGCAATGCCAATCGCCACCCGTGCCGACTTAAAGACCGTATGACTGCGCTTCTCTTCTCGAATCGCCGCCGAGGCGTAACTCGAATAGTAGGCGTAGACAGCCGGCGAATAGGTCCCGACGAAGGCCCGAATGACCTCATTGTCTTCGGGGTTCCCGCGCACCTTGCCCTGATACTTTTTGGAGAGCCCGACAAAGCTCAGTTTGCGAAACTTCACCGTCGCTTCAATCAATCGCGTGACACCCTGGGACATCTGCCGGAAATCCTGGCTCATGAGCAGGATATCCACACCGTAATGCCGATGGGTTTCGAGCCAGCGGAGCAATCCTGGTTCGACTTTTTGCATGGACCGAAAGACGGTCTGCGCTTCGTCGATGATCACTGCCGAGCCGGGTTCGACATGGGGAAAGGCTTGCAGGACTTCGACGGAGTCCTTCCAGAGTGTGATTTGCTGTTCGAGGGTAGACAGTTCGATCCCGGTAAATAAGGACAATCGATCCAGATAGATCCCATCGACCGCGATATAGAGCCGCCGGCCTTGTTTCACCCACGGCAGAAACTTCTCGCAGATCGCGTGATAGGACTTTCCCGAGCCTGGCACCCCTTCATACAATTCGATCATCGCAGACTCCTGAGATAGACCCAGATCCACAGCGCCAGGATCACCGTCCAGGCATAAGCCCAACCGATCACGAGCTGGTTCATGAACCCCACCGGACGAACGGAATGGTTTGCAGAATGAATCGAGTCCCCATGGCGCTCGCCACGATGGCCAGCGCCTGACTCATGCCCGTCGCGCCCAGCACCCACGCATATTGATCGGGAATCACCGGCAGGGTGAGGCCTGCCGTGCCAATGGTGGCGAGCGTGCTGTCCGCCACGGAGAGCAGCGAATCCCAGATCCCCAGGCCCCAATCCGTGAGTGAGAAAAAGAACTCCTCCAGCCAGCAATAGATGAGCGAGAGAATCGCCGTCATGTCGTCTGGCCTCCTCCCACGAAGATGATGCGGTAGGCGGCAATGGACGCCGTCGCAATGACCAAGGTGCGCAGGACCATGAAGAACCAGGCCCATTGATTGAAGTCGACTTGCTGACTGCCAAAGAAAGCTGACGGCAGCGCAATCACCGGCAAAGTGGACGGCCAGGTGAGGGACTTCAAGAGATTCAACGTGCCCAATAACCCGCTGGTAGCCCAGATGGTTTGATGCGCTTGCAGGACGGTTCCAAAGGTCCGGCTCTCATGGGAGCCGACCGCGCAAGAGGTTGTCGCCTGGGTCTCTTCTTGTTGGGTCGTCGACCCGTCCGGATTCTGGGTGGTCGTCGTCTTCGTCGTGGTGGTCTGTTGCTGGGTATTCTGTTGTGGCGTGCTGGCCGGAGGTGGAACCGTATCCACCACGACGATATCGCCGGCAGGCACAGGCTTCGGCTTAACCGTCGTCGGCATTTCAGTTGGCGTCACCGCCTGGGAGATGGTGGTATCGGCCGGCTGCGTCGTGCCGGTGGTGCCAACCGGATTGGTGTGGGCTTCGACAGACTTCGGATCGCTGGCCGGGAGCCCCCCGACAAAGTTCGCCACTTGCTGCTGCGTCGGAGGAATCAAGGCATCTTGAATCGGTGGAGTGGAACCTGGAACCCCCTTACGATGGCAGACATACAGGCTGTAGCCGCCCACGGCAGGCCCATTTACAAAGAAGTTGCCAGTAAAGAAGACGGCGGTACTGAGACTCTGAAAGGGTCCGATCACCCAATCATGCTGATACTCGCTGTCCACCGCGCACAGCGGCACATTCGTCGCGCTGAATTGAATCGTCGCATTCGGATAGGCCGGGTTGCCTGGCGTATTGGTGCCAAAACCAGGAAAGGTCTGAACGCCAGCGTTGCTGCTGGCGACTTGCCAACCACCTGGTGTGGATGCGGCAGTTTTGACCGCTGAAAGATCAGACTGGGAGTAATACATCTGAGCGAGGACTAATCCAGCGCTGACTCCCAAGGCCGCCCAGCCAACCGGACCAGCCACCATGCGAACCGCCATGGAGGCAGCCGAAGGTGCGAGCGCAGCGGTTGCCACCTGATTCGCCAAAGCCGATCGTTGCGCGGCCAGATAGGCGATCCGTTCAGCCTGGGCCACTACCCTCGAATATTGCGTGGCGGTTTGGGCAAGCGATTCACCGGGTGTCACACAGAAGGAGACCAAGAGACCCCAGATGAGGGTGAGGTAACTGGTTAACGAGAGCAGTTTCACAATCGTCCGACTCCAAGGCCGGTAAGGAAGGCCAGTAAGAAGATCGCGACCAGGATCATTGTCAGATCCACCGGCCTTCCTCCCTCTAGCCGTTACTTCACGAGTTCCAAAGCCGACAAATCGAAGAACACCCGACCCGTCTGCTCGAACTTCCGCACTTCGATCGACGCCCGGGCCTGCTTGCCTTCCGCTTGTTTACAGACCTCAATCAACGTCATCTGGTCTTCCGGAATACCCAAGCGCAGAATCCCCGGATCTTTGCCCTTCACATAGAAGTCCACCGATCTGAAGACCTTCCCTTCCCGGCTCCTCCGTTCCACATACCCCTGGACTGCACCCTCCGCTTTGACTTGCATCGTGATCGCCTCCTTCCGCTGAGTGTTGAATCGGATCAGCCAAGCGCCTGACCCACACGCCCCGGCCTTCAGACCGGACTTTTGGAATGAAACAGAATTCCGAATCACATTCCGTACAGCTCAAATACAGGGCGCCCTGTACCCATTTGCACCGGCAGCCTCTGGTTCCGCATCCTGGACACATACGTTGCCAAGACCCGTTATGAAACTCTAAGGACATAGGGAGTGCCTCTTCGTCGTTGCTTCAATAAGGCATAGTGCTTCTGCGTCCATCGTTTCGTCCCGGCATAGATCATCTCCATGAGGAACTGATCGCCCCGGCAAGCCACGACGACGGCGAGCATGGGACTGATGGCGTTGGCCAGCCAGGCGGCCACATCATCCAACCGCTGCTGAATCCGTTCGACGACGAGCCGGCATCGCATGAAGCCTTCAGTGAGCGCTTTCCACCAACTCACTAGCGGTGCTCGATACTTCTCATAGGATTCTGCCTCGCGCGTCGTCTCGCGAAAGTCGACATAGGAGCGCAGCACGCCAACCAAAAAGGCTCGCCAATCTTCGGGATCGAGCGTGAGGAGAGCCTTGGCGCAGGCTTGCGCTCGATCCTGTTTGAATTCCAGTTCCCATCGGACGCCATACAATCCCGCGTCTTCTCGGCCTTTGGCTTGAAGTTCCAGCCGTTTGTCGTAGACCCGCAGCATGGTTTGACTCTCTCGACTCCCGAAGTAGAGCGTCTCTCCGGTGCGGACACCTTCCCGATGATTCGAGGCTTGAATAACTTTGAATTGTTTGGAACGACTCACCACCTGACCGGCCTCCACGGCGAGGCGGACGGTTTCCACTGCGACAGACGCCTCCCGGTCGTCCAGCGCCACATCGATGCGGGTGACATGGCCTTTCTGGGCAAAGATCCAGGCCATCACCGTCTTCAGCTTGGTCTCGTCCCACTGGGAGACAATGCCGGCCGACAAATCCACGTGCACTTCCTTTGGATTGCGAGGAGCACCCGTCCCTAGTTTCCCCACGCCGGTCTTGCCCTGCGTCATAAGCTGCGCGACGGGATAGCCGCGAAAGCCGGTCTCACTCTGGAACCAGTCGCCACCAATCAGCGCAATTACGTCGGCGACTTCCGCCTTGGGCAGCGTGAAGGCGAGCCAATCGATGGTCTGCGTGAATCCTCCAGAACCGGTCATTTCTTCCTCCTTGGCGTCTGTGCGATAGACGCCCCCGTCTTACCAAGTCGGGGGCGGGTCCGCTGCGCGCGCCGCCGGCTGGCGCCGCCGGTCGCGCTGCGCTGCCCCTCATTCTTCTGAGGCAGAACCAAGGACGAACTATGCCCCTTGGCCTGGAGGGCTTCTTTGACTCGCTCCAGGTCGAACCGCACAAACCGGCAGAATCGATCCACGGGAATCTCACCCTTACGGTAGGCCCTGCGGATCGACTTAGGACTCACTTTAAGCACGGCGGCCAACTCATCGACGGTCAACCAAGTTTGTTCCATCACGTCTCCTTTTCGTTACGACGCACGATGTATGGCCGAACCATACGCACCGGCGTGCGTTGGTGAAAGAGGCCCGCTCGTGGACACTGGGGGACAGGAGGGGACACTAAGGGACACTACGTCAGCACACTTAGCGTGATCTCCAATGCACGACTAGAGACAAACGACTGCTATGCAAAAATGCTGTTAGAGGGGTCAGCTGGAAGTAAGGAAGGACGGAACACCGCTCTGGTAGCGGTGATTCAGATATTTGCCTTCAAGTAAACGTGAGGGCGTAGTAGGGCGAATGGAACCCTTGGTGAGGCGAATGGTCGTTAGGGGGTGGGCAAAATTACGGCACGATACTGCAAAAAGTGGCTTCAGCTGTGCCCTGCATAGCCAAATGGCCCCATCCCTGTATGCACGCCCTCCGGAGCAATATATCGGTCTAATCCCTTTGCAAGGAAGCAATGTAAGTCGATCCCTAATTAACTTAGAAATCAGCGCTGTCAATCACATCAAACTCTTTAAGCTGAGCCTTGGTTGTCGCTGGAAGACACGCTCACGAGCACCCCTTCAATATTTCTGGAAGACGGAATGAGAAAATTCCGCATAGTCGGCTTACATAGCATGCAGACAGAATTCGAAAGAGAACCAGTTCAACCCGACAGCGTGATCATTAATATCTCTACAGGTGGGACGATGCTTTCAACTTGGTTTTAGACATGACAGATCCTGAATCCACACAATTTATTGACCATTTTATTTAGTTACGATATCAAGATTAAGGGTACTCACTAAAGGACGTATGGGATCAATGATCCGTGTGAAAGAAGGCAAATTTCGTCTTGGACCGCAGCCTACGCTCAGCCAGTGCGAGAGACTCGTCCTACAAAGCTTATGGGCCGGGAAGAACTCCAGTCAAATCGCGCATGAGCTTAAACTCTCTACAAATTGCATCAAAGCCGTGCGTCACAGACTGCGGAGAAAATATCAAGCCTCTAATGCGGCCCAACTGGTGCGAGCAGCCCTAGCCCACGGCGACCTCACTACGAACTAGTTGTCGCTCCTCCATATTTAAAGCCACACGCGTTAGCGCCATTAAATGTTTAGAGAGAGCTTTGGGCTAGTCCGGCGCTGGATCAAATTCGATGAATAGTCAACACGTTTTACCTGCAACTAATCTTGCATATTCAATCCTCTGATGCTAGGTTGGTTCAGAAGCATCATGGGTCGATCACTGCTTAATACCTCGTAAAATCCTATTTAGATTTACCTCTCAACGACAAAGCCGTTTGCGACGCGCGGTCTCCGCTAACTGAACGATCACCGTACTAAATATGACGAGCAAATAATTCTACGAACGTTGTTTTATGATATTGGATGAAGAATTTGTCGAGATAAAAGAAGAGTTTTAGGCCGCAGATGCTTTGTCTGGGGTGTGGTTGGCTGTGTCGTTAAGCTTTTGGGGGAAACCGTGGGCCCTCAATTCCAATGATAGTTCCTGCAATGCCCGCAGGAGCACAGAAAGCTGCGCACGTGTTAGTACCTTGTCTGCCTGAAGACTCGCATAGAGCCTTGAGAACTTGTCCGCGCCGAGAAGGGTGGCGCTCTCAGCCAGAGCAGAAAGCGATTGATTCATCGCTTCCGAAATCGGCTCATCAGAGGTGGCTTCCTCCAGAACCGCAATGGGAATACCTTCATCTACTTGAGCGGCCAACATCCCAATCAACGCCTGATACTCCTCGTCACCGATTTGCAGAGTATCTGACACATCAAACTTACTCCGCAATACGTGCGGTTGGTTGCTCAGAACTTGTTCCACTCGCTCCAGTAACTGTTCTTTCTTGACTGGCTTAACGAGGAAGCCATTGCAATGAAGACTCCTTGCAATCTTGGCAGTAGGGACATCGCAATGCGCCGACAGAATAATGACAGGGATGTCACTGAAGCTGGGAACCATTTTTAAATGTTTAATTAACTCTATACCGTTCATTTCCGGCATAAGGTAGTCCGTAATGATGAGTTGGATATTGCAAAGCGTCGGAAGCAACTCCAGCGCCTCCTTACCGTTATTGACAAGAACCGTTTGGTATCCGGCCTTTTGAAGAAGCCCTACGACCAGTTTTGCGCTTACAATATTGTCTTCCACGATCATAATGGACACGTACATACTCCTCTTAAACGATCATCATCAAGTGTGATGCATCCTTGTCGGATAAATCTTGCGAAAAGTTAAGGGCTATTGGAGCTTGAGAAGAAGAGATTGTCCTACATTGACTTCTTTCCCCTCACTGCTAACCCCAGTATGCCTGTTGTTTAAGGGACGACTTTGAGTCACGAGACAGAGCAAGCTTTACGCCTATCATAATTGCAAAAATTTCCTGTTTCCCCGCCACTTTCAATGACGATGATTTCTGCCGATAGGACTAATGGTAAAGGCCAAATTTGACAGCTAGCCTCCATCTACGTCTTTTATGCCAGTAGTGAGCAATATCTGTATAGCCGTTAATATTATAAAGGATCTTGACGTTTTGTCATAAGGCGACTACAACCCTACTGCCAATCATACCTTTAAGCCAGGCGAGCCACTCTATATAGGTGCCGCATGGTAAGAGTGGATGGACAGCATAGTGAAGCAGTTATCGTCACTGTTGACACGGAAGTCGACGGGACGCTCGGGACGCTGTTCATTGATCTCGATGCCCCCACCAGTGAAATCCAACAATGGAAACATGGCCAACGCGTCCGACTCGAAGTGAAATGGAAGCCGAGGTACATCCTGTTCCCGATTCATCCGACATTGATCGAAATAATGGGGTCCGGTTCCGTGAAAGGTTTATTCATCGCGCACACACATATTAATCAAGATCGGCTCTTCATTCTGTTGCAATCTGTAGGAGTGTTAAAGCCGTTGCCAACAGAAGAACAAGTTACATAGCAAGCCAACGACAGTCGGATGGCACCGATACACGGGGTCGAATAAAAATCCCGCGTGCTCGATTCCGGCATGGGCGCCGCATAAGAGGTCCTTACATAGCGCTATGCTCGGGACATGAATGTGGTTGCATGGAGCCCTGTACACACGGACAATCGCGATGATCCGCGTAAATGACCAAGAAAGTCTAGCAGTGGTGATTCATCAATGGTGTGATGTTCAAAGCGGAAAAGCAGAACTGTATCTCAATTTAAACGCCCCGATAAGCGAGGCGGGCATTTGGATGCTCGGCCAACGCATGAACATCGAGGCCAGATGGAATCCCCATAGTATCAGCTACCCGTCACATGATGGATTGAAACGGATACTAATAAGTAATTCAGTCAAAGGCTCGTTCGTTGTAGAGGGCATCGAGATTCTTGACGAGGGCCGGCTAGCGGTAAGGCTCAAATCGGCGAGCCCCCTCCAGCCGCTCACTTCGGAGCGATAATCAACAAAAAAGACAGCCCCAACCTCCGACATACTCGAGCGACATGCCACGATTGATTTACTTGCGTGCCTTCACTAACAGAAAAACCGTTTTCATTGAGTGATGACCGGCTCGTGAGTGCAACTCAGGTCATCGCAAATACGGATGGTACAACAGAACCGTTGAGGCAACGGTCGGCGCCGCAAAGAATGTGATTCCCGCCTGAGGAAGCTACCATGCACAAGGCCGTTTTGATCTAGCTGAAATGTAGCAGTCAAACCCTCTCAGACTCTGATTCAGCGGCCTGCTGGAATACTAAGTTATTCCGGTAACGGAGGAAGACCTAACCCTCTACGAATGGCATGATACAACTCCGCGACTGCTGCTTCCTTAGGTATCAATTGTGTCGCACCAGCTCGCCGCATTGCTTCCTGATTATCAGTCGCGGCATTCACCGATATACCAATCACACAGATGTCTGGATGACGAGCTTTAATGCACGAGGTGGCTTCGATGCCACTAAGCCCTGGCATGTTGATATCCATAATCACAACATGTGGATGAAGCGTATCCACGAGCGCTACCGCTTCTTGTCCATCCTTCGCTTCGCCTACGAGGTGGATATCCGCGTAGTGCTCCAACATCGTCCGCAGCCCCTGTCGTACCATGGCATGGTCATCAACCAGGAGCAGTCTGATGACCGCTGAGTGAATATGCGTTGGCAGGCTGGATATGGCAGGTTCAGATATAGAATCGATAACATCCTCCAGGAAATGGACTCGATCCCCCACTCGATGGCTGGCTGGCAAGTAGAGCATAGCTGTCGTTCCGCTTCCCGGAGCTGATTCAATGGTGAATGATCCGCCGAGAGCATTCATTCGTTCCCTGATGCTGAATAACCCAAACTTCGATGATTGATTGTTAGGACTCGTTGGCCTTGATCCGTCATATCCCCGCCCGTCATCGCGTACATCGATCACAATTCCTTTTCTATCATGTTTCAATGTCACCCAGGCCTGATCGGTTCCTGCGTGTTTGGCTGCATTGATGAGTAGCTCTCGTACTGATTGAAATAACAGTACCGCCTGATCCTCTGGCAAGGAGAGGCGGAGGTGTTCGGGCACATTTACTTCGACGCGCAGCCCATGTTTACCCATATATTCAGCCAACCAGCGAAGAGCGGCCGGCAAACCATGGTCGCGTAAAACAGGGGGGCTCAGTTCCGCAATGAGTGTGCGTGTATAAGTCAGCGCTTCCGTCAAGACGTCATCAAATTGCTTAATCACGTCGAGAGATTGAGGAAGATTCTGCAGGAGGCGCTTGGCATGTCCAAGCTGAAGTTTGCCCAGAACCAAAGTCTGCTGAAGATGATCATGCAATTCTGTAGCCAATCGCTGACGCTCACGCTGTTCGGCGAGATTCAGCTCCGTCGCGAGGGCTCGCAGGTGGTTTTGCGTCTCGACGAGCTCAGCGGTCCGAACAGCTACTTGGCGCTCCAACTCGTCTGCCGATTCTTTAAGACCGAGCTGTGACTGCTTCAACTGCGTAATATCCATGCCTTCACACAGCAAATATTCGACATTGCCGTGATCATCACGCAGCGCAGTGACCGTGTTCATGGCATACCGCTGCTCCCCATTGGCGAGTCGATACGGAGATTCGCCACGCGCAGGCCCTCGTCGATCCAGAGCTTCAGCAATTTGTCGGCGCCATTCAGCAACGGTGTCGGGTAATCCGTCCCACCATGGCGCCTCAAGAAAATTCGTACCGATGAGGTCATGGGGACGGATGTTAGTCCCTTCATTGTTTCGATACACAGATTGGCTGAATCTCACAATCTCTCCAGTCGGCGCAAGCAAAGCACTGAAAGCAAACTGCTGGTTAAACACGGCTCGCATGAGCCGTTCACTCGCACGCAGCTTTTCTTCTGCTCGCTTTCGCTCGGTAATATCACTGCAGACACCGACCATCTTGGTAGCGATGCCCTCTGGCGTCCGGCTGAGCGTCCCCTTGCCTTCAACCCATCGCTCACTGCCATCGGGCAAAACGATGCGATATTCGAGATGGTGTTCGGTACCCATCTCCATAGTTTTGGCAATGGTTGCCAGCACTCGGGCACGGTCTTCTGGATGGATGTCGTGTTGATACGCCTCAAATGAGCCACTAAAAGATCCTGGGCTCAGCCCATGAATTGCTTCAAGCTGGGACGACCACAGAACCTTGTTTGTCACGAGGTCCCATTCCCAGGTGCCCATCCGGCCAGCTTCCAATGCTTGCCGCAGCTGGTTTTCACGTTGTGTTACAATTTCCTCCGTGCGTCGACGCTCAATACCTAAGGCCAACGTATCAGCGATAGCTTGGGCTAGTTGGAGTTCACTCTTGTCGAGGAAGCGTGGCTCAGGGAAATACACCATAAATTTCCCAATGAGACGCCCTCCGTACATCAACGGGATGAAGGCAAGGGCACGGATCTCTTCCGCCTTAAGGACGTTTCTAAATTCACCCGCGAGATCATTTGTCTCAACTTCACCAATCATAATCGGCTGAACAGTCGTTGCTTCAGGTTTCCAAGGTGAATGCCCCTCTACTGCTCGACGGTACCCATCCGACAAACCTCTCCACGCGTTGAATCGCATGATGCCTTCAGAGTCGAGAAGAAGTATTGAAGCCCGGGTAGTGTTCAAGGATTCCATGATCGCATGCAAGGCTTGTTCGAAGAGATCAGGTAGCGCGTGTGCGCGGTTGACGGCCGTCGCAAGTTTGAAGAGCTGTTGATCGCGATGTTGCGCCAGTTTCTGCTGCGTTATATTCCGGGCAATTTTCGATGCTCCCATGACATGTCCCTTGCCATCCCAAATAGGAGAGACGCTCAGGGACACATCGATCAAATTACCGTTCTTGTGGCGTCGCACAGTCTCATAGGGCTTGACTCGTTCACCGGAAAAAGCGCGCTGGAGGATACGAGGCTCAACGACTTGGACCTGAGGGGGAAGGAGGAATGTCACCAGCTGCCCTACCGCCTCTTTTTCGGCATAGCCGTAGAGATGTTCTGCTCCACGATTCCAAGACAGGATTCGCCCGTCGAGATCTGTGCTAATGATGGCATCGTCAGAGGAGTCGACAATGGCTGTTAGATGAGCTCTCGTGGCCTCGCTTCGAGCTTCATCCCCAATGCCAGTAAGACCTTTTGGTAGCGGGTCGCTCATTCGGATGTCCCAGTCCCTCTATTAGAGCGTAAAGTTTAGGCAAAATCTAGGGGAGCGTCCTGGTCTGATAAAGTGCGGAACAAGCAGACAGGGGCTTGGCACTATGTGAACATCGAAATTGATGAAGCCAGTACGAGCCCGATCGACACTGCGCCGCTCGGCGGTGTGTGATCGCGCAGATCGAACGGTTTCGACAGACACTCGCCGACACCTCAATCGCATCTGAGAAGCGGCAGAAGGCCCTGAAGTACCTCGTCCACTTCGTCGGCGACCTGCATTTCATGAAAGCGCGCGATGGTGGAGAATGAAGCGGAAGGAGTCGACCCACTACTGTCCCGATTGTCGGATTCCGGTCATCCCTGAACGCCTATTGATCAAGCCGGGTGCTCCAGGGCGGCCTAATAAGCCTGAACGGCCGGAATGGCATTGTAATTAGTGCGGAAGGACCTTCGCCCCAGATTATTTCGATCCCCAGGATGAGTGAGGCGGCAGGATGGTGACACCGCATTCCTGAACCGTTCAATCATGACTGTGTTGACTCGGCACTGCAGCATTTACTAGACAGATAGTGCAATACCATCTCGGGACCCATGCGACAGGCTAATCCATCACTCACGTACCATGAGGTGGAATGCTATTGACTATCGCATCGTACAGCTCCCGAGCCGCAGCTTCTTTGGTGAGTAACAACACGGCGCCAGCCTTGAGCATCGCCTCTCTGTTGACGGCTCCTGCATTAACAGACAACCCGATGACAATCGTCCCGGGGTAACGCGCCTTAATATGCGCTGTGGCCTCGATACCGTTCATTTTAGGCATATTAATATCCATGACCACCAGAGCGGGGTGGAGCTGTCGTGTCATGGCCACCGCCTCCTCGCCATTGCAGGCTTCTCCGATCACTTCCAAATCAGGATACGAATCCAGGAGACTCCGTAGACCTTGGCGGACCATCGCGTGATCATCAACCAAGAGTACGCGTATGCGCCCTTTCTGAGAATGGAGAATGGCAGCTGGGTGCGGAAGCGCGGGCTCTACGGACGATGAGGGTGGGGGCAGAGCCCTCTCGTACTCGAACCCATCGCCAATCCCAGGTGTGCGCTCGCGAATGGTCACTGGAAGAATCAGGAGGGCCTTGGTGCCACCGCCGGGACTCGATTGCAGGTCAAATTGCCCGCCTATCGTGTTCATACGCTCCCGGAGACTGAAGAGGCCAAATCGGGAGGGAGTATGATCTTTGTTCATCGCTCGTAGCGACGCCATCGCAAAACCGACTCCGGAGTCTGCCACTTCGATTCGGAGATCACCCACCCCTTTGTATATTCGTATATGAGCGTTTTCAGTCTTTGCGTGTTTGAGAATATTGAGGAGCAATTCGCGGACTGACTGATAGAGTAAGACGGCGGTATCGTCGGAGAGAACTGAGCCGACAAGTTCTTCCTCCTCCACCGTGACGTGTAACCCATAGTGTTGAAATTGCTCTGCCAACCATTTGATGCCCGCGACTAACCCAAAATGCTGAAGGACCGGAGGACTTAATTCCGCCATCAAGGTACGGCTATAATCCAACGCTTTGTGAAGGATCTCCTCCGTCTCACCTATGACCTCATCCGCTCTTGGAGACAGACCTTCCTTTCGAACGCGCCCGAGGTTGAGTCGGCACACCACTAACGATTGCGCTAAATAATCATGCAGTTCGCCGGCAAGACGTTTGCGTTCCCGCTGCTCAACAAGGTTCAGTTCCGTCGTCATAACACGCAGACTATCGCGTGATTCTTGAAGTTCTTGCGTGCGGTCCTCGATCCGTCGTTCAAGATCTGCGGTGAGAGTCTGCAGTCGCTGTTCACTCTCAGATAGAGACGCTTGGATCTCTCTCAGACAGGTGATATCGGTGTTGGTGCCGAACCATCCCTCAATGCGTCCACCGGAATCTCGGATCGGTAGTGCACGTGAAAGAAACCAGCGATAGGTGCCGTCTCGCCCCCGCAGTGGGAAGGTGTCCTCCCATGGCTCGCCGGTTTCGTGTGCTTTACGCCATTTGTTCTCGACCCGGTTGACGTGCTCGGGATGATGCACTTTCTTCCAGCCCCATCCCTGCATTTCGTCAAACGTCGTTCCAGTATATTCGTACCAGCGCTGGTTGTACCAAGAAATCCATCCGGTCGAGTCAGCCATCCAGGCAAATTGCGACATATTGTCTGCGAGAGTGCGAAACCGCGCTTCGCTCTCGTGCAAGGCCTCTTGCGTCTCCTTCCGGGCCGTGATGTCCTCGATGATGGAAATAAAATTTTGGATCGTTCCGGTCTCATTTCGCAACAGTGAAACGGTCAGGTTGATCCATCTCTGGCTCCCATCCTTCCGAATATATCGCTTCTCCATGGCATATGCGGAAATGTCCCCTGCCATGAGTCGTCGCGCATTGGCCCAGTCAGGCCCGATATCTTCCGGATGAGTGACGTCCTCGAAAGTTTTAGAGAGCAGCTCTTCGCGTGTATACCCTGTGATCTGGCAGAGCCGCTCATTGACTTTGAGCCAACGTCCATCCAGACTCACATGCGACATGCCAACGGCAGCATTTTCAAATGTAGACTGATATTCGAGTAGGGAACGTCTGAGTCGCTCTTCGGCTCGTTTCCAGGCTGTCATATCTTCGCCAAAAATGAGCAAACCTGGCGCACGTCCTTCACTCGTGACCCACGGGTGTACCTCCAACTTCATCCACTGCATTGTGCCATCGGCTCGTACAAACCTCTCTTCTAGCGCCTGAGTCGTTTCACCCGCGAGTATTCGATAGTAGACCGTGCTCCAGTGGTCAGCCATTTCAGGGAAAAATTCGTAATGGGAATGTCCCGTGAGATTTTCTTGCAGACCATAACATTGAATCCACCGTTTACTCGCGAGCACATAACGCATATTGGAATCAAACAACGCAATCGCGGTTGGAGCGTGCAAGATAAGCAAACGTAGGCGTTCTTCACTGTCGCGTAATGCCTGCGCTGTCGCGCGTCGGGTTGTATCGTCACGGAACACGACGATGGCGCCGGCCACGCTTCCTTTGTTGAAGATGGGGACGGCGCTCAACACCACGGGGATAAACGTTCCATCCTTGTGGATGAAGGTATCTGGATGGTGGCTGAGTGGCGCTGGATTCGACAACAAGTTGAACTTGGGACAATTGCTGGCAGGAAACGGTGAGCCGTCGGGATGCTTGTAGTGCGTCGCGTCATGCATATTGCGACCCACGAGTTCCTCGCTGGTCCAGCCCAATAACGCCTGGGAGGCGGGATTCATATACGTGACTCGGCCGTGGGCATCAACGGTGTAAAGTCCCTCCATCATATAGTCAGAGATCGAATGAGTAGACTGCGACCAGGATGCGTGGCGGTTTTCGTCGCCGGAAGGTACACCTTCAGAGTCCATGGCAACTCCTACGAATTCCAATCACGACTCTCGTGTCCGACACAGTACGTAACCATTTAAGGAGACATATTCAAGCTGCAAGCACCTCAAACACGTGACTAACAACCTCGGACAATAGGCGTCCCATCGGCATTCTCATTAATGAACTACATAGAATCATTCGAGTATGCATTTTCCTCTTTAGGAGATCAAGCGATTGTAGGTCAAGCTACGATAGCAGTTCGAGACAATGGTCTATCAAATGCTCCATGCCACCAATTTGACGCTGCAGTCGAAACTATTACGCAAACTCCCTTGACGTTGTGACGGCAATGCGAGTAGACACATACGGGGAAACCACGGCATTAAGCCAGGTGCACCACTGGTCTGAGTTGCATCATGGTGAAGGTGAATGGACAGGACAGCCGTGCACATGTCGTCACTGTCGAAACAGATGCCGATGGGACGTCGGGGACACTGTTTATCGACTTATACACCTCGGTGTCCGAGATTCAACAGTGGAAAACCGGCCAAAAAATTCACATAGAAGCGACCTGGCAGCCGAACTACATTCTCTTTCCGATTCACGAAACATTGCTCCCCATACTTGGTTCCTCGTCTGTGCAAGGTTCATTTTTCGCACACACCTATATCATCGGTACTCGTCTCGTTGTTCTCTTGCAATCCACGGGCGAATTAAGGCCGCTTGAGCGGTGAATAAATGAATGAGAACGACAGGTTGGACGGCCGGTTCGCTGCAGAAGAGCGCTACTATTCACCGATCGAATAGCATATCAGCGTGACGATGATGGTATGGTTATTCCCCAAAGAAGTCCGATTAGATGTGGCCTATTTCGCAGTGCGTGAAGTTGCCATCGGAGCCGTTTGTTGGAACACGTCCCGTTGCGCCGCTTCAAACACTGGCCTAGATCAGAGTTGCGATTTCACGCATTCTTGTCCCCACTCCCCAAAGTCGTGGGTTGCTGCGAATATGTCAATCCGACGAGGTTAGTTAGAGTACTGGGTAAGAGTGGCGTTATCAATTGCCGCAACTCGTCCCAGGGAGCCTAATCCTCAGCCAAGAGCGACATGTACCTGGTGCAATGCTAGGCCGTTCGCCTTATGCTCCCAAGGATTTCCACCGTGCCAAATCTTGAGGAAGATAGCATGATAGCGGTGCTGTCCTCACTGCAACCCAGGGATACTGATGGCTCCAACACTAATCCTCCTTCTGATTTTTTGGCTTTCCTCGTCTCTGCTCTGTTGTCCATTTCTGGCGTCTGCTGATGTGCTGCCATTCGTCCCCTGAGTTTTGACGCGATCCTGCGAGATCAGAAGTTTGTCTCCAACGAGCCATTGAGCTCCAAGGGATCACGGCTTTGTGGTAGCGCGATCTGGAAGTATACTTATAGGATTGTCGGCTTTGCGAGTAGGCGTCGAAGGGCATCGATCAAGGCTTCTTTCTGAATGGGTTTCTGGAAGAACGTGCTAATGCCTTGAGGTCGAGCCTTCGACTCCAGTCCTGGACTCGTCTCGGTCGTCATCACAAAAACGGACATCTTTGATCTACCGTAATTCGTTTTCAAGCGATCGAGGATAAGCAGACCCCCTTCTCCTGGCAAATCAATGTCGAGTAGGCTCAAATCGTTTTACCGTAGGGTAAAGCCGGGTTAAATAAGTGTGTGTTGAATCCGTTCTTAACTAGAAGAGAGCCACCCCTATGAAAAATGTGACAAAGAACGAGGCCATTATCGACGCACTGAGGTCAGCCGGTTATCAACAGATCACACTAAGGGTAGTGCCGAAGCTGTTCCAATTTAACGATGGCAGTTGTGAATCAGAACTCGAATTCGCAAGAAATTATTTCGAAGACATCACGCTGGTGGCGCTTCAAGGACAGATGCGAGAGAATATTCTGACGGCCATCAAGCAACATTTCGGCAAAAGAATATACGTGAGTGCAGGGGGTCTCACCATCATATCGCCGGACGCACTAGCTTAAGAGTTCGACGCTAGAGGCTGCTTGAGAATGGCAATCGGTTAGTGGCCTGAATTGGTATCCTACTCGTCACATATCTCCTACCAAGTCATCCGCGCTCGCCAAATGAGCTCTGAATTGATGCTGTTAAAATCCCAAACCTTAGTGAAAGGCTGTCCAGCTTATAGGGTCTTCCGACGTAGGATTTCCCTCCAACCTGGGGATTAACTGACAAGCACCCATCCGGCATCAACATAATAGCCTCGCCTACAGTTATGAGACGAATTGTTAATGCGAAACTGTCTCACTAAAGGGGTTCACCCCATCCGCCTGTGCTAAATTTGTGCTAAAAGCGCTCAGAAATGACACAATTCAGCCGAACCAATAGAATCATTAAAGTCCCCACAAGGTCTTGTTTTTTAACTATAAAATGGGGAAACCATTGCAACAACGAGCATTTCCAAATTTGACCTTTTCACGCTCTTAATCAGCGGGCCGTAGGTTCGACCCCTACACGGCCCACCATTTTTTCAAGCACTCAGGTAATTCACACCTTCTTCAAGACCTGCCGGCTGTGGTACTGGTTCCAAGGCAATCTAGGATCACCACTTCATCCCGCAAACTCTCCATAGCGTTGACGCTATTTCAAGCCCCGATCACCTTGAGGGCAATCTATACGAACTTGCATGTTCCCGAAGGAGCCTCGAACTCTGGCTCTATAGCACTTCAGAACCCCACAACGAATGTTCAAACGAACATAGGTAATACAACAGCGGCTCGGCTGAAATGCTCGCCTTCGACCATTTGCACTGTGATCCTGGAGATAATCGCATCCGGCGCACGCGACAAGTTCCTTTCCCTTCCGCTCCTAGTGTTCAAATACGCCCCCACACTTTTCCTCGTTTCGCGAGCCTCGTCACATCCTCCCTGCCTCCCGGTCTCGCTGCCGATCCGATCTCCCGGGCCCTGAAATATCGATGGCATGTGATGAAGACTCGCAATACAAAGAGAATAAAATTTTCCGTTTCTTAACACCAGACAGAGCACAAATGCCCTTCAGTGCACTACAATACCACCCCTCCTGAATACGGGTGGCACGATCATCCCAGCCGAGTATTGTTGGCCACCGGGCGGAGGGTTCGAGACCTACGGGTTGTGTAAGTGGGAGGCTTTAGATGCAGGTATTTCCAAATCGCATTTTGTTCGTCGGGTTTGGGGCTGTCGCGCGATGCACATTGCCCATTTTGCTGAAACACATAGGCGTCGATCCGAAACGCATTACTATCTTGGACTTTGATCCCAATGAGGCAGCGTTGGCCCCTTGGATCAAACAAGGTGTGACGTTTGTCAAAGATCGCGTGACGCCAGAGAATCTGGGCACGCTACTAGGCAAACACGCGTCTCGAGGGGACCTTCTCATCGACTTGGCTTGGAATATCGATTGCTGCGAAATCGTACAGTGGTGTCACGACAGAGGTGTGCTGTACATCAACACATCAGTAGAGATTTGGGATCCGTATTGCGGAGTAGACGACAAACATCCTACTGAGCGGACATTGTACTGGCGCCATATGAATCTCCGTCGCATGATGGCCAGTTGGGGCGAGCCTGGGCCCACGGCGGTCGTCGAACATGGGGCCAACCCCGGACTGATTAGTCACTTCACCAAGCATGCGCTTCTGGACATAGCCCGGCAGACCCTGGCAGATAAGAAATTCAGTGGGGAGCAGGCAGAGAGAATCGCGCATCATGCCCAGGCGCAGGAGTTTAACCATCTCGCCCACCAGCTCGGGGTCCGAGTCATTCATTGCAGTGAGCGCGATACGCAAATCACTGATCGGCCGAAGCAGGTCGACGAGTTCGTCAACACCTGGAGCGTCGAAGGTTTTCGAGAGGAAGGCACGACCACGGCCGAAATGGGCTGGGGAACCCACGAAAAACAGTTACCTCGCTTCGCCTACGAGCACCCCGACGGCCCCAAAAGCCAAATCTGCCTGGCGAGGATGGGCATGAACACCTTCGTCGCAAGTTGGGTGCCGCCAGACCACAACATTATCGGCATGGTCGTCCGCCACGGCGAGGCGTTCAGCATTACCGAGAAGCTCACCGTGTGGGAAGGCGACAAGGCCATTTACCGGCCAACGGTGCACTACGCCTATTGCCCCTGCGATGCCGCCATCGCGTCTCTCCATGAACTCCGCGGCTCCGACTACAGACTGCAATCGCGAACCCGTATCATGACCGACGAGATCATCAGCGGGGCCGACATCCTGGGGGTACTCGTGATGGGGCACCCGTACCAGTCGTGGTGGTGCGGCTCCCATCTAGACATTGAAGAGGCCCGTCGCTTGGTGCCGCATCAGAATGCGACCACCATGCAGGTCGCTATTTCCGTCGTCGCCGCCTGTATGTGGATGCTTGAGAATCCTTCGAGGGGCTTGTGCGTTCCCGACAACCTCCCGCACGACTATATCCTCAATATGAGCAAGCCCTATTTGGGGAAATTCATCTCCGCTGCCTCGGACTGGAATCCACTGAAGCACTATTCCAACTTTTTTAGGGGCTACAATCAGCCCCAGCTCGACAGGTCCGACCCGTGGCAGTTTAAGAATTTTCTGATCATGGAAGGGGATTAAGCCCGGCCATGCGACTTTGAGTCATCAACGGCAGATACGGTGGGGGTGTCGCGACACATCGGAAATGAAGAGGGATCATGGATCAAAAAACCTTACTTGACCTGGCAAACCTGCATGGCACGCCATTGGTCGTAGTGGATCATGCCGTGCTGCGAGAGAACTATGACCAGTTCCGCAAACATTTGCCACGCGTACAAGTCTACTATGCGGTGAAAGCGAACAGCGATCCGGCCATCGTGCAGACGTTTTATGACGTGGGAGCCAGCTTTGACGTCGCGAGCATGGCTGAGTTCTTGATCGTGCACGAAAAGATCAAACACCTGCCGGCTCAGCAGCGCCAGGATTTCATCTGGGATCGTATCATCTATGCCAATCCCATCAAGGCCATCGAAACGCTCACGCAGTTAGATCAGTACAAGCCATTGATCACCTATGACAACCACGAAGAGGTGCTCAAGATCGCCCGCTACGCTCCGCATTCAGGCCTCGTGCTGCGTTTGAGTGTGCCCAATACGGGCTCGATGGTAGAGTTATCGAGCAAATTTGGCGCCTTGCCGGGCGAAGCGGTGGACCTCATCGCCTTCGCGCACAATAATAAACTCGTGGTCGAGGGCCTGAGCTTCCACGTCGGCAGCCAATGCACGAATGTGCAAAACTACATCCAGGCTCTGCACCTCGCTGCCGGTATCTTCTCCGAGGCCAAGACTCGCGGATTTGACCTCAAGCTACTCGACATCGGTGGAGGCTTCCCCGCCCATTACGACGACTCCGTGCCCGCGTTTCAGAGCTTGGCAAAGACCATCAACGCCGAACTGGACCGCCTGTTTCCCCAGCCAATTGAAATTCTCGCCGAACCAGGTCGCTTCCTCGTCGCTTCGGCCGCCACCTCCGTCGCACAAATCATCGGCAAGGCCGTGCGTGGAGGCAAGCTCTGCTACTATCTCGATGACGGGGTCTATCATACCTACAGCGGCGTGATCTTCGACCACTGCCAGTATCACTTGAAAAGCTTCAGAAAAGATCCCACGCAGATCTGTGCCGTCTTCGGCCCAACATGTGACGCGCTTGATACCATTAGTTTGGTCGAGCAGCTCCCCGACATGGATCGCGGCGAATTGGTGTATGCCGAGAATATGGGGGCCTATTGCGGCGCCAGCAGCACCTACTTCAACGGTTTCCCGCCGGCCAAGGTCGTGCACGTGAACCAGTGACGCTCCGGCAAACGAAGTGGAGTCGATACACAACGGCACCAGTGACAAGACTTGTCACTCGTCCTCAAAAATCAGCGTTCGTCGAGAGTTCGCACACTCGAGATTCAAGGTCTCAATGAATGCGTACTGCATTGAGACTCTGTTGGATGAAATCCAACCGCGCTCCCTGCCAGGGCAGAGTCACGTTCTTTAGGCTGCTTGCTCGACGCCTTCAAGCGTATCGGCGACATTGACGGATAGGAATGCGCGGATTCACTTCAAATCCGCCTCCTCTCCGATTCGCTCTCAGCCGCCAGACTCTCCACGATTGCCCATACCAACTGTTCATGCAGACATTCCTGCCAGACCGCTCACTGAGTGGGAAGGTCTTGTCAGGAATCGCCATGGCTCAAGTTGTGGAGGTTAAATGTTCGACACGCTTCTTTAACATCAGAAACGCCTGGTCGAACGCCGCATCAATCTCGACCTCTGATCCAGTCGCCTTCGCAGGATCCGGTGTACTCCAATGCATTTTGGTCGGTGCTCCGAGAAATAACGGGCACGCTTCGGCCGCCGCCTGATCACACACTGTAATCACGAGATTGGGGTGAACCCCTTCACTGAGACAGATTGGCATTAGCACACTTCGGGTTTAGTGCCTTCCTTGCTTTACGGTGTTCCTCCCGGTTTTGATCCCTGTGCGGGCCTGAAAAACTGCATACGTGCGGCACCCGACGGCGGCCCGGACGCGAGCCCGCGCTCAAACTCATTTGGGGGCTGGTAGCCCAGTGCCGAATGAAGCCGGGTGCCATTGTAGTACTCATCAATGAAGGCAGCGAGGTTCGTCCGAAGATGGTCCAGATCGCGATACGCGGTCGCGTAGATTTCCTCCCGCTTCAGGGTCTTCATAAAGCTCTCACAACTGGCGTTGTCATAGGGATTCGCCGGCCGACTCATGCTCGGGATCATCTGGTGCTGCTGGAGTACCTGCACATACGCCCCTGAGGCATATTGAATCCCTCGATCAGAATGATGCACCAACCCGGGCGGAGGGTGACGCGTCGTGATGGCCTGATGTAAGGCCGCCAGTGGCAACCGCGTCGCCAAGGTCTTCTCCAACGCCCAACCCACGACTTTGCGCGAGAAGCCATCGAGCAGCACGGCCAGATAGACGAACTCCGTGCGCAGGCGAATGTAGGTGATGTCCGCCACCCACAGCTGATTAAGGCCCGTCAACGTGAGTCGGCTGGCGAGATTGAGATACACCTCCAGCTCATGCTGTGCATTCGTCGTGGTGACAAAGGCTCGGGGCTGGACGGCTAATAAGTTGTCCTCTCGCATGAGTCGGGCGACGCGCTTATGATTCACCCGCAGGCCGCGCCGCCGTAACTCCGCCGTGATGCGCCGATAGCCATACCGCCGGCGATGCGCCAGGGCGATGTGTTGAATCGCGTCTCGCACCGCCATCTCCTCCTCTACCGGGTGCCACTCCTGCAACGACCGATAGAAGCTCGCCCGGCTGACCGGAGCCAACTGACACATGCGCTCGATACTGAGGCTGCCTTGCTGAGACATCACGCCTCGGATGTGGGCGTAGATGCCGTCCCGCCAGAGTCGCCGCTCCGCTGGCGTCGAGCCTTTACTTCTCGCAAGGCACCGGCGAAAAAATCCGCCTCCAGCGTCTTGTCCGCCACCGCCCGTTTCAGTCGGCTGACCTCCTTGAGGAGCGTCGCTTCCCGGGAATTCGGCGGAGGTCCTTCGCCTTCTTCCGCCGGCTCCAACTGATCGCGCCACGTATACAACAGCCGCCGATGGACGCCTAACTCCTTCGACAGCGCCACGATGTTGTCGCACTGCTTCAACCGCATGACCGCGTACTGCCGAAACGCCTTCGGAAATTTGCCCACGCGCTTCTTGGCCACTTGCCTCCCTCCTGGTGCAAGTGTGCCAATGTTGGCTGTCTCAATCTAGGGGTGCAGTCCAGAGGGTGAGAGCGTCGGGGAGTGTTGTGCAAGTGTTTGAGAAAA
>JAHBWO010000051.1 GCA_019636945.1 Nitrospira sp.
TTGGCAAGAGAGATCGTTCCTTCCCGACTCACCAGGACCATCCCAATGGTAGAGGCATCCAAAACCACCTTGAGCTGAAGAACGCGTTCCTCCGCCAACGTCGCCATGAGCTTGTAATCGGTAATGTCTTCGATGGTTCCCGACATCCGAATCGGCTGATCCTGGAGTCCACGCATGAGGACGCCCCGGCAACGGACAAACCGTACCACGCCGGACGGTTGAATGATCCGACAGTCGATATCGTATGGCCGGTCGGAGGTAAACGTCTCTTCGAACAAGGTGAGAACGCGATCACGATCCCCTGGATGAACCGCTTTTTTGAAGGTCTCATAGGTGGGCGGCACTGACCCGGGCTCGTATCCCAAAATCCGGTACTGTTCGGCGGACCATAGTTCTGTATCGTGCGAGACGTCCCAGGCCCAACTGTTCATACCCGTCATGGGCTCTGAAGGGCGGAGATCCTGGAAGCCTTGGGCGATATTGTCTCCCGTGCGATTCGCGTACAACCGGTCTGAAAAACAGATCAGAAGCGATTCCTGCGCCTCCCACACGATCGGAGTGGTCGACACCTCGATAGCAACGGTACGTCCATCTCGATGCAGGACTCTGGTTTCCCATCGATGCTCTGAATCAGGTGATGTTTGGGTGAGCTGTTCTCGAACACGCTCTTGGAAATCCCGATGAACGAAGTCCAAGAATGTATGGCCGAGCACTTGATATTCGGAACTCGCTCCGAGGATTCTTAACCCAGCCATGTTCACGTACACAACATCTCCGTCCGTCGTCACCACCATTCCTTCTGAGACAGACTCGCACAACACGGTGGGTGACGGTCTCCCGCTACGATCGGCTTCCAACGCTCGAACATGTGAGATATCGCGCATGATCCAAATGACCGTGATCAGTCGCCCAGCCCGGTCCTTGATCGGAGAAAGCGTCACCTCATTCCAAAATGACCTGCCGTCCTTTCGATGATGGCGGACACAGACTCGGCAAGCCCACCCATCCTGAAGGGCCAACTCGAGCTTTTCCATGGATGCACGATCGGTATCGGGTCCATTTAGAATCGTATTGGTTTGACCCAGGACTTCATGTTCGGCATAGCCGGTCAATGCAAGGAAGGCTCCATTCACCTGGCGGATAGGATGATGCGGGAGCGTGGCGTCGGTTACGAGGACACCACACGTCGTCGCCTCAATAACCTGGGCTTTCAGGCGGTTCTCACGCTGGAGTCGAAGAACACGCCAGAGGGAGAGACTCAGGAGAAGCAAGATTCCCAGGAAAAGACCGGCTACCATCAGAAGACTACCTCCCGGTAGGCCAGAACAACACAGCAGTGTCTAGCAAGCCGCTATTGCCGTCCGCACACTCGGAAAGAACTGGGGACCACAACAAGAAACGGCGATGAGACCCCTTCCCCAACATACACTGGAGTCTCGACGCCCCTTTTTAGTTATGAATCCGAATACAGCAGGGTAATCGTACAGAAATTGACTGATGAACACTAAAGGACGATGGGGTTGCGGGAGACAAATTTTGCCTCTACTGAGCTAGAGCCGAATGTGAGGAGTCTATCCTTGCCGTTTCACAAAAAAGGCCGCAGCCTGCGCACGTCGCGTGATACGAAGTTTCTGAAAGACGTTCGCCAGATAGTTCTTCACCGTTTTGTCGCTGAGTCCGAGGGCCACGGCAATTTCCTTATTGGTCTTGCCTTCGGCGACCAGCGCCACCACTCGTTCTTCTTGAGATGACAGTTGATCCGTACCCGGCGTGGCCGGGAGGTCGTGCAGCCCTCTCAGCCATCGTAGCGCCCGCTCGGTGACCGTCGAATCCAGGATTGATTGACCTCTTGCAACCGACCGGATGGCCTCGAGCAAGGCCCCTGAATCGATTTCCTTGAGCACATAGCCCTGTGCGCCAGCAAGGACGGCTGCCAGTACAGAATCATCGTCAGCGTACGAGGTCAGAAAAATGACTCTGGTGCTGGGAAGCATCCCAAGAATTTCACGACAAGCATCGACACCGGACCCGTCGGGAAGGCGGACATCCATCAAAATGATGTCGGGCTTCAACTTCTGGGACTGCAGAATCGCGTCTCCCATGGTACCGGCTTCTCCGATAACGCTGACCCCTTGGTTCTGGCCCAGTACCGTCCTGAGCCCTACACGAATCACTTCGTGATCGTCGACGAGCAACACTCGGATGGTTTGTGTCTTAGTCATGAGCATAGGTCGTGTCCTTTGGCAAATCGAGAACAATTCTCGTACCTTCGTTTGGCTTCGAGTGAAGGGCAAACTGGCCGCGGACCTTCCTAGCCCGTGCAGCCATATTGCCCAATCCATGACCGACTCCCTGTATCAAGCTGGCGTCAAATCCGACCCCATCATCCTGAATAGCAAGCCGCACACAACGACGGAGCGAATAGAGCGACACCGTGATCTGGCTGGCGCCGCTGTGACGCAGCGTATTACTCAATCCTTCACGGACGATGTTGATGATATGGAGCGCCTGTTCCGTGGACAGTTGTCGGGCGGCCATGCCTTCGATTCGAACCACACACTTGGCCGCTGCTGAACTGCACATGGTTCGGATCATGTTTCGAAGAGCCGTCGGAAAATCTCCACCTTGGATGACGTGAGACTCCAATCCCGCGATGAAGTTTCTGACCTCTCCCATCACGTGGTTGAGCTGGCCGATCCCCTGGTTGAGCATCGACGTGAGTTTGCCCGCATTCTGATCAGGCTGTTGCCGAATCATCGGTTTGCACGCCTCTAACCCAAGCCCTACCGCATACAATGACTGGAGAATACCATCGTGTAGATCCTGGCTGATCCGTTCCCGCTCTTGAAGCGCTGCGTGCAGATCTCGTTCTCGTTGGAGCAGCATCTCCTCCATCCGCTTGCGCTCCGTGATATCGGTTGCCGCTCCCAGCACCATATGGGCCTGCCCCTCGTCATCGAAAATCGGCCGCTTGACAGTCTGTAACCAACGTGTGTTTCCCGCCGCATCCGTGATTTTTTCTTCCGGAATAAAACGCTCCTCCAGAGAATCCAATACTTCAAGATCCTTCTCGCGAAAGAACTCCACCTCCTCCACGTTCCTATTGAAATCAGCATCCGATTTGCCGATCAGGCTCTCCACCGTGGTGCCATAACAGTCAGCGACCGCTTTGTTCGCCATCGTGTAATATCCGGCATGGTCCTTGGCAAAGATGAAGTTCGGATCGGTATCAATGACCTGCCGAAGAAACATATGAGAGCGGCGGAGTTCAGCCTCTGCCCGCTTACGCTCCCCAATATCCCGCAAGATCATGCAGGCGTATTCCTTGCCTTCGTGCAGCAAATAATTGACACTCACATCCGTCTCCAGGACGGCTCCGCTTCTAGACCAAAACCTTGCCTCGAAGGTCAGCGATCTCCGTTCCTTTAAGTAGCTCCAATGATCCGTCCACCGTTCCACGGGGAAATTGGGGTCAATGTCGTGGACCGTCATACCCAGCAGTTCCTCTCGCGAATACTGCAGCATTCGACATGCCGTCTCATTCACATTGAACATTTGAGCCTGCGGGTCTAACCACAGAATGGCCTCTACGGCCTGATCCACAGAGAACTGAGTCAACCGCAGCGCCTTTTCCAAGCGTCGACTCTCTGTAATATCGTCACCAACAGTCACACTACATTGCTTGCCGTTCAACTCGATCAGTTCCGACGATAAGAGACACTGACGGATATCGCCGCTCTCGCTCCGGAGTTGCACTTCCATATTTCGGATGCATCCTTGGCTCTTCAACAAGTCGAGATAACAAGCTCGTTCCTCGGCGGAAGGCCAGAGCCCGATCTGCAACGTCGTCAGTCCCACAACTTCATCTTTCCGATATCCGAAGAGCTGCCACGCAGCTTCATTCGCGTCTACAACCAGACCAGAATCCAGCTCGCTGATGACGACCGGATGAGGGCTGGCTTGGAACGCCTTGGCAAAACGTTCTTCGCTGAGGCGCAGTGCTTCCTCGGCTAACCTGCGGTCCGTGATATCGTTCGCGACAGTCACCACGCAGAGCACTCCGTTCAGCTCCGCGAGATCAGCGGAGGCCAGAAAATAGCGCAACGCACCCGATTTGGTCTTTAACGCAAACTCCATGTTGCGCATCGGCTGTCCAGCTTTTAACCGCTCGATGACCCGCGCTCTATCCTCGAGCTTTGGCCAGATACCTAACAGGAATGTGGTGTTTCCGATCACCTCCTCCCGACGAAAACCGAACGCCTCCAGACAAGCATCGTTCACCTCGACGCAACGACCCGTTACGACCTCCGTAATCCCTATTGGATGAGGGCTCGTACGGAAGGCTTTGGAAAATCGTTCTTCGCTTTCACGTAACGCTTGTTCGGCTTGCTTCCGCTCCGTGACATCGAAAATCGCGCCATCGAGGCAACGCACCTCGCCATTCGAGCTGAACACCCCTTGCCCTTTTTCATACACCCACCGAACAGTGCCATTCGCATGGATGAGACGGTACTCGATGACATAGGGACGGTGCTCCTGCAAGCTCGTCCAGGTCACCTCCTCCACTAGCTGGCGATCATCTGGGTGAATCACACTGGCGTAGGAGCGGGTGTGGTTGGCAATGAACTCCGAGGCCGGATACCCAACGATGCTCTCAATCGCATCACTGAGATAGGACATCGTCCACTCCCTGTCCACGGCGCAGCGATAGATCGCTCCTGGAATATTCGCAACCAGCGTGCGGAACCGTGTCTCGCTTTCGGACAATGTTTGTTCCGCATGTTTGCGTTCAGTAATATCGACGGTGGCCCCGATCAAGTGTGTCAATCGTCCCTTCGGATCTCGGACGGCACGCGCTCGGATGTCACCCCAGACGATCGAGCCGTCTTTCCTGATGTGGCGTAACTCGTAATGAGAGGCCTCAACAGCTCCGCTCTGGACCAATTCCCAGTTCCTCATCGCGATCGGTTGGTCCTCAGGATGGACCAGCCTCAACCAGGCAAAGGGATCCGTGGAGAGTTCGTTGGTGCCATAGCCAAACAGCTCCTTCAGATTGGTATCTGCATGGTACTGCCCGTTGAGGACATCCAATTCCCACACCCCCACCTTGCCGATCGCGGTGGCGCGTGCATAGCGCTCTTGACTCGCCTGCAACTCCTCAGTGCGCTCGACAACTTTACGTTCTAAGTCATCATGTGCTCGCCGAAGTGCTTCTTCCGCCAGTTTGTGCTCTGTGATGTCTTGGAATGTGCCATAGGCTCGAACTGCCCGTCCTTCCAGGGCATCCACCTGGCCGGTTGCCCGCACTGCAATTCGTCGCCCCTTCACCGAAATGAGTTCCAGCTCGAGATCCCAGGGCTGCCCCTGCTCCACCCCTTTCCTCCATGCCTCGGCCATGATGGGACGGCTGTCGGGCGTGTAGAAATTCAACGCCGTTTCAACCGTCGGGCTGAATAACTCTGGCGTGGTTTCGTGTAGTCGGTACGTCTCATCGCTCCACCACAGCCGGCCTGTGAGAAAATCAAACTGCCACCCCCCGATTTTCCCGATCGCCTCTGTTTGTGCCATCAACGCCAACTGCTGCTTGTGGTGGGTGATATCTTCTGCAATCCCCGCAACGCGATTTTCCTTCCCAGCCATTCGAACGCGGCGATCGGAAATCCACCGGATATGACCATCTCGCCCCACGATCCGGTACTCACAGTGGAACACTGCGGTCATTCCGCCACCGATAAATCGGTCATGGCTTGTTTTTACCCGCAGACGGTCATCCGGGTGGATTGAATCGAGCCACAGCGACCAGTCTTGATAGAGTTCTTCGCGCTCGATGCCCCAGATAAAAGTAAACGCCGCATTGACGTACACCACCTGCCGCTCATCCGGCGTCACGTCCGCGATCCAGAATGCTGCCCCCACCGACTCAGCAAACTGCTGCCACCGAGCCTCACTTTCCCTCAAGGCTTCTTGTGCACGATTGCGCTCGGTCACATCGCGTTTGATTCCGACATAGCAAACCGGTTGACCCAAAGTGTCCTTCACGGTAAATGCCGTGAGATCCAGCGTGAGCGACGTGCCCTCCCGTGTTCGGCTTTTCACTTCCCCGCGATAGCTCCCAGTAACAGCAAGGGCTCGCCCGATGGATGCAAACGAGTCTTCACCTAAATGAATCGCGGGAGTCTTCCCTTCCAGGTCGTCTGTGGAATAACCAAGAATCCGTTCGTGTGTACTGTTTTGTTGTAGATACCGCCCTTGAAGATCAATGACTGCAATGCCATCGATCGAATGGGCAAAGATCTCTTTGTAGAGTCTCAGTTGCTCTTGGATTCGTTTTCGCTCGGTGATATCCGTGGCGATGACACCGATGGCCGAGAGCTGCCCTGAAACATCGATCACTGGGAATTTCGCAACAATGCTGGTACGCAGTCCATCCCGCTGTTGTGTAACCTCCTCGAACTCCTGTCCCCGGCCGCTGGCCAACACCTCTCGATCATGTGTTTGAAACTGAGCGGCTTGTTCCGAAGAAAACAATTCATCATCGGTTCTCCCCAAGGCCATACCGGACGCAAACCCGAATACCTCATCGAACTGCCGGTTGGTATACAGATACCGCCCATCATGACTCTTCAGGCAGGTCACATTCGGCGCATGATCGAAAAATTGCCGGAAACGTTCTTCGCTCCGGCGCAGCGCCTCTGTCCGATCGTTCACCTGGCGTTCTAAAGTTGCATTAAGATTAGCCAGCGCTTCTTCTGCGTGCTTCCGTTCCGTGATATCGGAGAACATTCCAAGAATCGCCGGCTTACCGTTCCACATGATCCGCCCAGCTTCGACTTGAACCGGGATCGTCGTGCCATCCAACCGCACATACACTCGCTCGGCGCTATGGACGGATACACCTCCTCCGAGCAATCGTGTGACACTGTCACGAACCTCTTGATGATAATCCGGGTGGATGAACTCAAACGTCGGCCGGTCAAGAATGTCCTGTGGATCCTGCGCACCCATAAGGAGAGCACCGGTTCGATTCAGGTAGACTATTCGCCCGTCACAAAACACAAAGACACCGGATGGGGAAAGCTCGATCAACATCCGGTACCGTTCCTCGCTCTCCCGTACGGACTCCTCCATCCCTTTGCGATCGGTTATGTCGATATGGGATCCGAGGAGATGGATCCTCCGACCATCGGCCTCTGTCACAAAGGAGGCACGCGCCTCAATCCATCGATACGTGCCATCCTTGTGCCGCAGGCGAAACTCCTGTCGATAGTCTCCGTCGGGTCTGGCTCGATACTGCATGGCGTAGGCGACGGCACTCTCACGATCGTCAGGATGCAACAGGCTCGTCCACGTCTCCCATGCATCCGGAAGTTCTATCCCGCTATAACCTACCAGTCGCTTCCACTCCTCGGAAAAGACCACCGCATTCGTTTCAGTGTTCCAGTTCCATAACCCGGTGCCAGATGCCCGAAGAGCTTGGTGGAGTCGTTCTCGGGAAAGCCGGAGTTCCTCCTCAATATGTCGATGATCCGTGATATCCAACACGCTGTTCGACATGGAGACAGGACGGCCATCGCCATCCCGACAGACTTCTCCACGGCAATGGATTGCACGAATCGTACGGTCAGGACGGACGATGCGGCATTCGACGTCGTAGGTTGTGCCGCCCTTCAGTGCAGCATCGATTGCGCTCTGCACACGCGCCCGATCCAGGTGGTGAAGGGAAGCCACAAATGTGTCATAGCTGACAACCATGTGGTCGGGCTCATAGCCAAAGATCAGAAATTGCTCCTCCGACCAGCGCACCGTTCCACTATCGAAATCCCAGTCCCAGCTACCCAGGTGCGCACGTGCTTGAGCTTCCAAGAGCTGACGCTGCTGTTGCTGGATTTTTGTTTCGGCGTACCGCCGTTGGAGCTCAGCACCTGCCCGCGAGGCAAACACCGCCATCAGCGATCGCAGTCGATCGGTGTTGCGCAACGGCTTGGTATCCATCAGAACGAGGAGCCCCATCACCGCTCCGCCTTTTGCCCTGAGTGGGACTCCACAGTATCCGTCAACGCCCAACTGGGCCAAACGCCCAAAGAGTGGGAACACCGTCCTGACGTCCCGTTCAAAACAGGCAAAGGACTCACCAAGCGCTATCTCGCAGGGAGTATTCACCAGTGGATATTCGAAGTTGTCGACGAGATTGCCGTTGGCTGAGACGGCAAGGGTACGGATTTTCTTGACCGGACCGTGTTGGATCTCCCCAACGACGGCGTACTGCACACCCAATACTGAACTCAGATGACAGACGAGGGTTGAGAAGAAGTCTTCTCCGGTCTCCGCAGCCGTTCCGGCCACGATCGCGCGTAGCATGTCCGAGCGCTCGCGCAAATCTTGTAATTCGTCGTCTCGCTGGCGGGTGAAATCCTGTAGGGCCTGATCCCGCTCCGTCAGTTCCCGTGAAAGGTCGGCAACCTGCCTGCGCAGCAAATCCAATTCAGCCAGGTGACTGGTCGAATTCATGATGGGACTCCTCCCTCAGCACTCTTTCGCAAGTCCCGTTCGACTTGTTCCAGCAACTACTTCACGGCGCAATGACGCATGTACCGGAAAAACCGACGGCTCTCAGCCCAAGGCTATTGGTTCCTAATCACCAGGAACCAAGCGGGAGCTAGTCTCCTACGACCACGGGTGAAAGTCTAGATCCAAATGGCCTGAAACTTTTGAAGGAACCCGGGCAGCAACCATGCGGATCGCATGGAACCAGATCTGGACTCCGACCCATGTGGCCACTGTGACATGGTGCTCTAACCGATTGGATTACTTGGAATAGTCCGTGGAATCTATTGGAAGATCAAGGAGAACCCTGGTTCCGCGGCGAGACTCCGACCGTACGGCAAACATCCCGCCGGCCTTGTGCGCTCGTGTCGCCATATTTTCTAAGCCATGACCACCAGCCTGAACCGACTTTGGATTGAATCCGATACCATTGTCCGTCACCGTCAGCCGAACCGATCCAAGCAGCTGACGCAGTGACACGGTAATATGTGTCGCATGGCTATGACGGAGGGCATTACTCAACGCTTCCCGCACAATATTGATGAGGTCGAGTGCCAGTTCCGGTGAGAAATACTGCCCGACCCTGTCATCGATTCGCACCCTGCACTGAATGGACGATGCCTCGCACATCGCCTGGATCATGGCTCGTAAGTCCGCTATAAAATCAACGCCTTGTATAGCGCAAGACTCCAGCCCTGAGATGAAATTTCTGATCTTCTCGATGACCTGGTTGAGTTGCCTAATGGCCTGTTCCAATGTCGCCGTGAGATGATCTGCGGTCAACTCCGGCTGCCGCTTCATCATCGACTTACAGGCTTCTAACCCAAGCCCAGCCGCGTAGACTGATTGAAGCACATCGTCGTGCAGGTCCTGGCTGATCCGTTCCCGCTCTTGAAGCGCGGCATTCAGATCTTGTTCGTGTTGCAGCAGCATCTCTTCCATCCGCTTCCGCTCGGTGATGTCTGTCGCCGCCCCAAGCACCATATGAAAGCGCCCCTGGTCATCAACGATCGGCCGCTTGATGGTCTGCAACCAGCGCGTCTTTCCTGACCAATCCGTGAACTTTTCCTCAGCAATGAAGCATTCCTGAAGAGATGTCATGACTTGGAGATCCTTCTCGCGAGAAAACTCCACTTCATCCCAATGGGGACTAAAATCAGCGTCTGTCTGTCCGATCAGATCGTCTACCGTTGTGCCATAACAATCGGCGATCGCTTTATTAGCCATCGTAAAACGTCCTTCGCGATCCTTGGCAAAGATGAAATTCGGCGAGCCGTCGATGACCTGCCGCAACAAGGCATGTGATCGGCGCAACTCATCCTCGGCCCGCTTCCGATCGGTGACATCATCCGCGACCGTCACCCGGCAAGGCCTCCCGTTCAACTCAATGAGTTCCGACGACAGGAGGAAGCGGCGTACATCGCCGTTCCTGGCCCGGAGACTCACTTCCAGATCTCGGACCGGACCAACCTGTTTCAATCTCTCGCGAAACTGGACTTGCTCCTCAGCCGACCCCCAAACCTGGAGTTCTGAAAGAATCTGGCCTTCACTTTCCTCCGTGCGATGACCCAACAGCTGGCTGGCTGCATCATTGACCTCTACCAGTCGTCCGGTTTCGAGCTCACTGATGAGAATGGGATGGGGACTGGTCTTGAACGCTTTGGCAAACCGCTCCTCACTCGCCCGTAACGCTTCTTCCGCCTGCTTGCGCTCAGTGACATCGGAGATCAGCACGATGATGGCGGGAGTGCCGTTCCACACAATCCTGGCGACCTCCATTTGAACAGGAATCGATGTTCCATCTTTCCTGAGATAAATCCGTTCCGCGCTATGGACCGACACGTTTCCAGCGAGCACCCGACGGGCATTTTCACGGACATCCTCGTGGTAGTCTGGGTGGAGAAAGTCGAACATCGATCGACCGACAAGCTCCTGAGGATCTGTCGCCCCTAGGAGAAGCGCACCTCTGTGGTTGACATACACGGCCCGCCCTTCACAAAAGACAAAGACTCCGGATGGTGACAGGTCGACCAACGTTCGGTACCGGTCTTCACTCTCTCGTACCGATTGCTCCATGCGTTTGCGATCCGTGATGTCCATATGTGAACCGAGGAAGCGGATCCGACGACCATCAGCTTCGGTCACCAACGCGGCCCGAGACTCAATCCATCGATACGTCCCATCCTTGTGCCTCAGCCTATATTCCTGCCGATATTCTCCATGACGTGTACACACCGCATCCTGCAAGCACACCATGACACGATCATGATCCTCCGGATGCAACAGACCTTCCCACGTCTCGCATGAGTCCGAAAGCTCCGTCTTCTCGTACCCAAGCTGACGCTTCCATTCCTCAGACAGGACCATCTCGTTGGTATAAGTATTCCAGTCCCACAGTCCAATACCCGATGCTTGGAGCGCCTGCCTCAGTTTTTCCTGCGAGGAACGCAATGTTTCTGCTATGCGTGTCCGCTCGGTGACGTCCAGAACGGACCCGGACATGCGACAAGGCTTTCCCTTATCGTCACGCAGGACCTCCGCGCAGGAATGAATGGTCCGCACCTCACCGTTCGCACGCACGATCCGATACTCCACATCGTACGACGCCCGTCCACCCAAGGCATGATTGATGGAAGCCATGACCAGCTCACGATCTTCCGGGAACACTGCCGCGACAAACCCATCAAAGGTCAGCAGGTCTGCCTCAGATTCGCGGCCGAAGATCCGATACAACTCAGACGAACACCGAACAGCTCCGCCCTCGATTTCCCACTCCCAGCTACCCAGATGTGCGAGAGCTTGCGCCACACGGAGATGCCGAGTTCGCTCATGCAGCACATTGTCTCGCTCAGCCAACTCATGCACGAGATGAGCGACTTGTTGACGCAGGACATCGACAAGAGAAAGGGTGGTGTTCATGTGAAGCTCCTTAGCCTCGTGACGGGAATAGCCGAATAGTAGGTGAGGTGGTGAAAGAGGGAGGTTGACGACACACCCCCGTGACAACCATACACCCACCAGGGCTAGGCCCAAATGGGCCGTAGTGTCCTACTATGTGGAGTCGAAAGTCTAGGTCCTAATGGCGCCCTACCGGCAAGAATTGCCCGCTGGCAGACAGCACCGTTCATGTCTACCCTGGAGGACGCCGGTCACTCCATGCAAAGGAGCCACACTTGGATGAGGTAGGTGAACCGTTGTTATGGAAATACGATGTCGTCCGATGCTTTCGGAGCAACAATGCAGATGAGGAGAAACCGTGAGCTAGTCAGCGACTCGGTCAATCGTTCTCTATTCTAGACAGATAGCCTAAGCCCTGTCGGCGAGGTATTACCCACGGAAACCACCGTTGGCGGTTAGGTGAGTGCCTGGAGACTACACAGAGGAACCCTATGGTGCCGAAGGCGGGACTTGAACCCGCACGGCTTGCGCCACACGCCCCTCAAACGTGCGTGTCTGCCATTCCACCACTTCGGCACTCAGCAGGATATACAACCAAGCCTGCCATCCTGTTCTTGGGAGGCTCAACACCGTGACGGTCTGAAACACGCGTCATCGGATTTCGCTCTCCCCGTCCTTCTCGCAGGTTTGTATCACGAACTCTGCGTTGAAAGCCCCCAAGCCAGCATATGAGGGGAAAGGAAGCCGCATTATAGAAGTAGCCTAAAATTCTTGTCAATGAACGAATCGTCCGGTAGAATTGCCCTCTCAATTCACATCTCCATTGCGCTCGCATGATACAGACTGATCAACGAGACCTAACTTCTACGGTTGCTGCATTTTTCGATGTCGACAATACAATCTTACCCGGCGAAGCCAGTGAGTTGAGATTTTTCCGTTGGCTGTGGCGTCGCGGGATCGTCGGTTGGCCTGAAGCTCGAGACAGCGTGGCGTGGCTTTTGCGGCATGTTCCTCCCTTGTCGCTTCATCCTCTCCGCCAACGAAAGCTGTACTTGGCCGGGAAACCTTCGCAGGTGATTGAACCACTGGGTGAAGAATTTTGTCGGGAAGAGCTCTGTCCTCGCGTCTCGGCGATTGCCATGCGCAAGCTCGATGAACATCGCCGGGCAGGCCACGCCATCATTTTCGTGACCGGATCGCTCGACTTTCTGATCGCCCCGGTTGCTGACGCACTTCGAGTGGATCGGTGTTTTGCCACCCGGTTGGAGCAGCAACAAGGTCTCTATACGGGTTTGCTGGTGCCCCCACTCCCATATGGAGCGGGAAAACGTCAACTGATCGATCGGTTGACCCAGGACCTCACATTGGATTTATCCCAATGCTATGCGTATGGCGATAGTCCGGGAGATGTAGACCTTCTCCGCGCTGTAGGACATCCAACGGTGGTCAATCCGATTCGGGGAATGGATGCTATAGCCCGTCGTCTCAACTGGCCGGTTGTCAAGTGGCCCTGAACCAATGCTGATGACCGGAAGTATCCCTCTTCGGCGAATCACCACGTCCACCATGAGTTAGCCCACACGTTGTTCATGCGCGTTACCGAAATCTTTCATAGCATTCAAGGGGAGTCAACCTTTGCCGGATTACCCTGCGTGTTTGTGCGCCTCACCGGCTGCCCTCTTCGCTGCACCTGGTGCGACACAGAGTACGCATTCCTTGGAGGGACAGAACAATCCCTCGAAGACATTCTCGGGAAGGTCCGTTCGTACGGGTGTCCCTTGGTCGAGGTGACGGGAGGCGAACCCTTGGCACAAGCGGAAACGACCACCCTGTTGCATCGATTGTGTCAGGACGGTTTCACGGTCCTTCTTGAAACGAGCGGTGCCATCGACACCAGCACCGTCGATCCATCCGTTCGCATCGTTCTGGATGTGAAATGCCCAGGGAGCGGTATGACGGACCGCATGCACTGGCCCAATGTGGAACGGCTCAGACCGCGAGATGAAATCAAATTCGTCATTCAGGATCGCATCGATTATGAATGGGCAAAAGGCATTCTCCGACAATTCCATTTGACCGATCGCTGCCCCGTCCTCTTCAGTCCGGTGTTCGGGACATTCGATCCTCGCCAGTTGGCAGAGTGGCTGCTGGAAGACCGCCTCGGTGCGCGTCTTCAACTCCAACTGCACAAACATATTTGGGCACCCGATATGCGCGGTGTGTGAGGAGTCTCCTGGACCATCAAGTATGCCAGAGCTGTTGCACCCACGAACCTACAAACAAGGGCTGATCGCGGTTGATCGTCATAGTCACATAAGGAGAAACCAATGAATATCATGCGGGTTCACGCCAAACAAGGACGCGTCGACACCGACCGGACTGAAGCGCTGGTCATCCTGCTGTGCGAAGACGATAGTCTGGCGACATCCGAGGGCGCTGTGCTGGATCGAGCCCTTGGTGGAGCACTTCGGGAGCTCCAGCGATCACGGGAGTTCGAAGGGAAGCTGCACGAGGTCATGCTGCTTCACACGCATGGAAAACTTCCAGCAAAGCGCCTGATTTTAGCTGGTCTGGGGAAGCGACCCCAACTAGGCCTGGATCAGATTCGCCAAGCCATGGGGTATGCCGTCAAACGGGTTCGCCGAGCAAAAGCCGGTTCTTTCACCGTTGTGCTGCCAAGCGCCGTACCACCCGGGGCTTCAGTGAGCGACCTGTCGCAGACCCTGACTGAAGGAGCGATCCTGGGAAGCTATCAGTTCACGGCCTATCGCAGCGAGGCTCCGGTCGGCAAGGGCGTGGCTACCATGACCATCCTGGTCTCGCAGAAAAGCCATCTGAACCCCATTTCTGAGGGCATCCGCCGTGGAATCGCAACCGCTGAAGCCACCGTTTTCGTTCGTGATCTCTGCAACCATCCTTCCAATGTGATGACCCCGACCAAGATCGCGAGCGAGGCCAAGGCCATAGCGAAAGACACCGGTGTAAACCTCAAGATCTTGGAGCAGAAGGAAATGGAGCGGCTTGGGATGGGGGCGTTGCTTGGTGTCGCGAAAGGCAGCCACGAACCGCCGAAATTCATTATTCTCCAGTACCATGGAGCCAAGAAGAAAGACGATTCTCCGGTCGTTCTCGTCGGGAAGACTATCACCTTCGATACTGGAGGGATTTCGCTCAAACCAGCCGAGAACATGGAGCAAATGAAAGCCGACATGACCGGAGGCGCCGAGGTTCTGGCTACCGTACGGGCTGCGGCCCGGCTGAAATTACCCCTCAACCTCATCGGCATCCTTCCGGTGGCAGAAAACATGCCCGGTGGTCGCGCGATGCGTCCAGGGGACGTGGTCACCACCCTCTCAGGAAAAACTGTGGAAGTCCAAAACACCGATGCCGAAGGTCGGTTGATTTTATCGGACGGCCTGGCCTATGCGACCCGTTTTAAACCGGCCGCACTCATCGACATCGCAACGCTGACAGGGGCCTGCGTTGTCGCTCTCGGACAATTCGCCATCGGTATGTTCGGCACCGATACAACGTTGAAGGCTGCAATCACAGGCGCCGGTCTCCGAGCCGGAGAGCGGGTATGGGAAATGCCGTTGTGGGAGGAATACTTCGAACAACTACGAAGCGATGTTGCCGATATGCGAAATATCGGAGGGCGTGGCGGCGGCATGATCACCGCCGCTCTGTTCCTGAGCAAGTTCGTGGGCGACTATCCTTGGGTACACCTCGATATCGCCAGCACCGATTGGAGCGAGCGAGAACGAGCCTACATTCCCAAGGGCCCGACTGGTATCGGCACAAGGCTGTTGATCCAGTTCCTGATCAATCGCTCGCTGAAGCCTGAGAGCACACAGGCATGACGATCGCTCAGGATCACATCGGACAGCTCTTCATGATCGGCTTTGACGGTACAACCGTGTCGGCGGATCTTGCGTCGTTCATCAAAGAATGCCAGCCCGGCGGGGTCATCCTCTTTGCAAGGAATCTGGAGTCGACCGAGCAGATCGTTGACCTGACGAACAACCTTCAACGCTGTAGTCCGCATTCCCCTCTCCTGATTTCCATTGATCAAGAAGGTGGACGTGTCTCACGGTTGCCGAAAGAATTTACGATTTTCCCACCATGTGACGTCCTCGGGCAGTGTCACTCCTCAGAGCTGGCTTATGCCGCAGCCGCGACGACCGCAAAAGAACTGGCGGCTGTCGGGATCAACATGAATATGTCCCCCGTGCTGGACGTCAATAGTAATCCATCAAACCCCGTCATCGGCGACCGAGCATTCGGCGCAACGCCCGACCTTGTGTCTGAATTGGGCTTGGCCACGGTGGGTGGCTTCCAAGACAATCGGGTGGTCGCCTGTGGGAAGCACTTTCCAGGGCATGGCGATACTACGTCTGACTCTCACAAAGAATTGCCCGTCGTGACGGCCTCTCGCGATCGCCTCGAGCGCATTGAGTTCCCTCCGTTCCGTCGCGCCATTGACAGCGGGGTCGCCACGATGATGACAGCCCATGTCCAGTATCAGGCATTGGATGCGCAGAGGCCGGCGACCTTGTCTTCGGCCATCATCTCAAAATTGCTTCGCCAAGAATTGTACTACGACGGAGTTGTCCTGACGGATGACCTTGAAATGCACGCGATCATCGATCACTACGGTGTCGGAGACGCGGCGGTGCTGGCCATCCAAGCGGGTTGCGACATGCCGCTGATCTGCAAGGATCGGAATAGAGTGATCACCGCCATGCAAACCGTTACCAAGGCTGTTACCAGCTCGGATATCTCTCCACAACGGCTGGCTCAATCCCTTGCCCGCATCCGCCGTCTGAAGGACCGGTACCTCCTTCCCTATCGACCCGTCACGATCTCTGATGCGAGATTGGCGGTGGGTTGCCGCAGCCATCGAGCGCTCTTGCGGTCCATTCACCAAACTCGAGAGCGGGTCGTGAAAGCTGAGGCATGAGCCATTTTGAGGATTGGTTCTCTTTGGAAGACGACCTATGGAGCGCCCCTTTCGGTAGGCGGTCGCTGAGTCCGTCAGGTGCCACTCAAAGCTAGTCTTGCTCCGTTCTCACCTCTTGTGGCATCATGAGCATTTCTGGGAGGGCCTTATGGCCTCATTGCTCGAGTACGTCGGATCTGTTCATATTTTTCTTGGGCCCTACCGCGGTAATCCCATCGCGTTGTATTTGCGACGAACAGAATCAGGCTGCCAGATCGGTCCGAAAGTGTATCCCTGGAATGATGTCACCGGTGTTGGAGAAACACCGAACAAAGCCGCCGCGGACTTTGAGGAGAAATGGAAAACCAAAGGCTTAACTGCGGATATGTATTCTGGTCCATCCTGGGAGGGAGGCATTAAGCCTGAAAAGCCGGCGCCACTAAAACCTGCTGCACCACCAAAGGCCGCTACTCCTCCACCCACTCCTGCCGTTCCAGCGAGCACTCCTTCTGCTCCATCTGTTGCAAATACGGCCCCGCCTGGAACAGTCTCAACCCCAGCCGACGCCGCTCCAGTCACAGCTCCTGCGTCGACAATATCGCCCTCTACGCAGTCTGCATAGCCACGATCACGGCATCCCGTCCGCCTCGTCGGAACCCTCAACAGTTTTGGGTGTCTCGCTTTGAAAGCTTGCTATGTTTCATACCATAGCTGACGTAGACACCAATGCCCACAGCAGTCCATACTCCGAAGCGGATCCACGTGGCCCATGGCAACCCCGCCATGAGGTAGAGGCAGGCTGCAATACTGAAAATCGGCACAAGGGGCATAAACGGAAGACGAAATGGGCGAGGTTGATCGGGCTTTGTGTATCGCAGCAGCATGACTCCAAAACTGACCAAAACAAACGCAAAAAAAGTTCCGATGTTGGTCATATCAGCCGCATCCCCGATCTGGAAGAACGCCGAAAGAATTGCCACAACGACGCCAGTGAGAATGGTCGCGCGATGCGGTGTCCCAAATCGTGCGTGAACCGTGGATAAGCCGGGACTCAACAGTTGATCTCGTGACATGGCAAAGAAGACGCGGATTTGCCCCAACATCATGACAACCAGTACGCTGGTGATTCCCGCGACAGCTCCGATCGCGACGATCGCGGCACCCCATTTGAACCCAACCAGCGTGAGCGCTTCAGCGACCGGTGCATGAATATCGATTTGGCCGACCGGAACCAGCCCCGTCAGTACGATCGCGACGGAAATGTACAAGACCGTACAGACACTCAACGATCCTAGGATCCCGAACGGAACATCGCGCTGTGGATTCTTTGCCTCTTCTGCCGCCGTAGAGACGGCATCAAACCCAATATAGGCAAAAAAGATGATGGCAGCAGCGGCTCGGACGCCCTCGAACCCGTTTGGCATGAACGGTGCCCAATTGTCGCTATTCACAGCTGGAGCTCCAACAGCGATGAAGAAAAGAATCACCGCCAGTTTCAGAAGCACGATCATGCCAGCAGCCCTTGCACTCTCCTTTATCCCAATTACAAGGATCATCGTGACAAGTAAAACGATGATGGCAGCGGGGAAATTCGCAATGCTCCCTTCCGGCCCACCAGCCCACTGCGGTGGATTGGTAGCCCAGTAGGGCAATTCGATACCTGCGAGCTTGAGCAGTTTATTGAAGTATCCCGACCAACCAATGGCGACGGCGACGCAGGCGACGCCATATTCCAGGATCAGATTCCATCCGGTCAGCCAGGCGAGAAACTCTCCCAAGGTGGCGTATGAAAAGGTATACGCAGACCCCGCCACCGGAATCATCGCGGAGAACTCTGCATAGCAGAGGGCGGCCAGCGCACAGGTCACACCTGAAAGAACAAAAGAGAGGACAATCCCCGGCCCTGCCCCAGGGCGATGGGCATCGCCCACAATGGCAGTCCCGATCAGGACAAAGATCCCGGTCCCAATAATCGCGCCGATCCCCAGCGCCGTCAGATCCCACGCCGTCAGTGTTTTCTTGAGGCGATGCTCCGGCCGCTCCGCATCGGCCAGAATTTGATCGATGGGTTTCGTCCGGAAGAAGGGATTGCTCACAGCTAGTCTCCGGCTTCAGGGGCAATGCTTTGGCCCGAAGAAATCACCAGCAAAAAGCTCGCTTGACCTTCACGCCTACACGAGGGGACTACCGACTGAGAATGGTTCGGCATTTCCGACCCGCCCAGAAAGCTCATGCCCTGGTCCGCCGCGCGGCGCGTAACAGAGCCTCAAAGAGCCGACGGTGAGCCATATGTCGGTCGAATAGAAACTCAGGATGCCATTGAATGGCAAGGAGAAATCGATGGTTAGGGGACTCAATGGCCTCAATAATGCCATCGGAAGCTACCGCACTAGCGATGAGTGATGGAGCAACGGTTTTCACGGACTGATGATGTGAGCTATTCACCATCAGCGTTTCTTTTCCGACAATCTGCTTCAGGAGGCTCTTCGGTAGCACGGTCACCGCATGGGAGACAGAGACCGCCTTCGTCTTCTGGCGATGATCCATTGCGCGTGGAAGCTGCGCGGGGATATCCTGAAAAAGGCTGCCTCCACAGGCCACATTTACGGTCTGCATCCCTCCACAAATCCCTAAGAGCGGAAGGTCCCGTCGCCTCGCTTGACGCACCATCTCCAGCTCGAAGTCAGCACGCCGCTCACTGACCAGTGAAAATTTGTAGCGCTGCTTCTCTCCATACAGGAGTGGCGGAAGATCGGGGCCGCTACCGGTAAGAAGCAGCCCATCAACACTGTCAAGAAGTCGCCGTCGATCGGCTGCTGCAGACACTAAAGGCAAGACTAAGGGAATACCCCCGAGCTCTTCAATGGCTCGAATGTAACGAGCCCGGAGGAAGTACGTAGGCTCGGACCCGCCCATATCCTTCCTGTCACCGGCATTAAAGTCAGGAGTCACGCCGATGACAGGTTTCATAATTCACTGTGCAGGTTCGGGTGCCGAAGTAGGGGCAGGAGCGAATCCCTCGTTTTCAGCCGCCACGCCCAGGAAACGAACCGGGCGATCGCCGCTGAGATGCTCTGGGGTAATGACATAGGTTCCATATACACTGGGAACCCAAATATTCTTTGCCGTTGACTCACTAAATCCTGAAAAGACATAGGCCAAGCCGCCGACAACACCTCCGCCTATGGCAAACGCAGCTTTGAACGGGAAGTACAAGATGGTGGCGGCGGCAGAAGCAGCACCCATGCCGGCTCCTGAGGCCGTCCCTTGTAGAGAATCAGTCGATGTGGATTGGCTCCAGGCCGGCGCCACAAGCATCGAACCGTATGCGATAACAACCAGAACAATGACCATCGGGAGTCTCACGTGCGGCTCCTCCTTCCTCTTCAAGAACTCAATCGGATAACCCCAGTGCTCAATCATACACGAATACTGTTATGCGTTATAACAAATTCGAAGCTGAATGCAACCCCCTTTGTTGCCCCGTTCCGAGAGACAACACGGAGAAGCACGACTGATCAGGTGGCGAGACCCAGTTCATCCAAGACGTAGGAGATCAGCTGTTGAGGCTCCTTACTGATCGCTTCCTCCAATTCAACCATCAATTCCTCAGCGGGAATCCGCTGATTATTCTGGGTCAGTCCAGGCAGCAGCTGGAGATCCAATTTCCTCCGACACACGGCTTGGACAAAAATATCACCACTGCGTTCCTGATAATCAGCCTGTTCGTGAGGCTCCACAACCACTAAGCTCTTCGCAAGTTGATCGCCCAAATGAATCCTTTGCTCAATCGCCGAGAGCTGACCAGTGCTTACCTCCACAGCAACCTGAATGCCGGACTTCCAACTCCGTTTCTTCACATTAAACAGACAAGCCAGCACGTCCGGTTTTCCTGCAACGTGTTCTGGGCCAAAGAAGAAGCTCACTCGATAGGTCGAGATAGCATGAGTAGGCGCGGCGGTCATTGATCGTCATTGTAGCATGAAGCATGGATGAACCTGATGGCTGATTGACGCCCTGTCACCCCGAAGATATGATGCAACTCTTATGAGCCTGACTGCCCATCATACGAGAATCCGTGCGATTCAGAATGCGATTCGCGATCAGGAGACAGTCGACGGATGGCTTTTCTATGATTTTCGTGGTTCAGACCCCCTGGCCTATCGGGTGTTGCTCCTTGACCCCTCACAGCATGTCACCCGCCGGTGGTACTACTGGATCCCCAGGACCGGAAAACCGGTGAAACTCCTCCATCGGATCGAACCGCATGTACTGGATGAGTTGCCTGGCTCTTCCCATCTCTATGTGTCATGGGAACAGCAACGGGCAGCATTGGATTCCCTTTTACGAGGTCAACGGCGCATTGCCATGCAGTACTCGCCCCTCAATGCTGTGCCCTATCTCTCTAGAGTCGATGCCGGTACGATCGAGCTTGTTCGAAGCATTGGCGTGGATGTTGTGACCTCGGCCGATCTTGTCCAACGGTTTGAGGCTGTCTGGACGGAAGAACAACTGGAATCACATCGGTATGCCGTTACAACTCTCAGACGCATTGTCGATGAGGCCTTCACCCATGTAGCCTCGTGCCTCACGCATCAACGTCCCTTAACGGAGTACGGCCTGCAACAATTCATTCTCTCTCGAATTCACGCTACGGGAATGACGACCTCCAGTGCGCCAATCGCAGCCGTCGATGCCCATAGCGCCGATCCCCACTACTCACCAGGTGAATCCGCCTCATCTCCGATTACCCGGGACAGTCTCGTTTTGATTGATCTTTGGGCAAAGCGAACTGCACCAGGCTCCGTCTATGGAGACATTACCTGGACCGGCTATACGGGACAACAGGTACCACCAAAACATCGCGTAGTTTTTGAGCATGTCCGACAAGGGCGCGATGGAGCCTTATCGTTCATCCAGGCACAACTGGCAGCAGGACGATTTCCCTTTGGCTGGGAAGTCGATGATGTCTGCCGGGAGAAGATCGGTGAGGCAGGATACGGCGAGTTTTTCATTCATCGTACCGGCCATTCAATCGGTGAAGAGGTTCATGGCAATGGAGCCAACATTGACAACCTTGAAACACATGATGGGCGTCAGATCCTCCCCCACACCTGCTTTTCGATAGAGCCGGGCATCTATCTCCCTGGCGAGTTCGGGATACGGAGCGAGATCGATGTGTATGTAACAGATCAAGAAGCCATCGTACATGGCTTGCCTCTTCAAACCGAGATTGTCTCCCTTCTCTAAACACAACGCGGCGGGTAATTGGCTTGACGCTTTCTTGACAGTCCATCAAAAAGACAGCTACAGTCTTTCAGTAACGACTCTTCCTATGCTCATCGCGAGGTCATCACTTGTTTGGCACGATGGGGTTTTCCGAGCTCATCATCATTCTTGTGATCGTGTTCATCATATTTGGGGCAGGCCGCTTGCCGCAAATCGGCGAGGGAGTCGGCAAAGCGTTAAAAGGGTTTCGAAAGGAGGTGAACGACGTTCCTCAGCCCAGCGCTGATCAGGCTCCCCAGGAAGCACCTCCCCAACAACCAGCTCGGATTTCGCCCATGGCCTCCACAACTCCGGTCGTTACACCCACCGAAACTTCGGCGGGAACAACCAGGGTAAATACTCCTTACATTCCCGGTCCAGAGCTGACCCCTGGAACTACAGCCTCGTTTCTTTACAATACAAGTTCTCAAGCCCCTCGCACGTCAGCAGCTCCTTCACAACCACCCGCAACATCACCGCCCAGTCAGGTCGTCTCGATGGAAGAGCGGGAAGCGAATCCCGTTCCAATAGCTCAAGCGTCGTACCCACCTCTGCCTGCAGGAGCTCAGACCAAACCGGCAACAAAACGCCCTTCAGCGATCGTCAATCAGGAAGCAGTTGCCCGCGTGCAGGCGCAACAAGCCGCGCTCAAGTCGAAGACTGCGCCTTCAACCGTTGGTGTATCACCGAATGATCTGCAGAATCTCGGTGAGGGTCTAGGAGAGGTCGTACGCACATTCCGTCAAGCCGTGACTGACATCCGGAGCAATGTTGACCCCCAGATGCGCACGATCCAAGCTGAGGTAGACGCCGCCCAAAAAGAAATTCAGCAATCAATCGAAGCCACAAAAGAGCTTCCAACGATACAAGACAGTTCCCCGAAATCAAGCTGAGTCTAATCGCATACATTTCGCTTCTCGCTCCTGTTCTCACTCAGAGAAACAGACACCAGAATTATCCGATCAATTTGAACCCCACGCCTTCTCAATGTCATGTCTTGAACCTGGAAAACCTGGCAGGAAAGATGGGTGCGGGGGAAAAATCGGCGCGATCTCAACAGTCAGAGATATCCCGTCGAATACTTTCAGGATGGGGTTCGACTTCGATTCAATGCCTCGACAAGTCTAACTAGATCCTCCTGTATCTTCTCATCTATATCCATGAACTGAATGCCCATACCGGGAAAGAGAAGGTATCGTTCCGGCTTATGACGAGCCCAGGCAACCTTCGCCTTGGCTTTAAGTTTCTCCGTGGGTCGATCCGGGAGTGCAAACTCAACCGTGAGTTCGGTACCAGGACTTAGCGGAGCACCGCTCTCGATAAAGAGCCCGCCCCCTCCAATTCCTCCCGTCAAACTATCGAATTGCTTTCCCTCTGGAGTGGTATAGCGGACCTTCAGGGCGAGAGGAGCTCGTGGTTGTGTGCGGCAATGAGCGAACCGGGCATCCTCGTTAGTCGCCAGTACTCGCTCGATGACTGAACCCCACGATACATTGCCAAGCAATTGACCCAACGTGTCCTGCACATGAATCGTTTCTTGCTGAGCATCAATGATCAACGACTTACCACGATGACCTGTAGTAGAAACAACAGGAAGCTTCATATAGAGACGATGTTGTCCTGATGGCTCGATTCGTACGGGGAGTTAGGCTGCTTGACTCGTCACCTGGGTTGCTTTCACAACTTCATGAATTTGATCACGTACTCTCTCCTCTACTTCGGTAAATCGTACTCCCATTCCTGGACTGAAGGTGTATTGATCAGCCTTTGGACACACCCAAGCGATAGTTCCCTTGGCCGGAAGCCAGTGATCTGGTTTTTGAGGAAGCGAAAATTCCATGGCCAATTTAGTTCCGACGGGAAGGGGACTGTGGCTTTCAATAAATAGTCCGCCGCCGCCAATACCACCAGCACGACTCTCGAATTGCTGCCCTTCTGGCGTGTTGTAACGCACCCTAAATGTGAGGGAGATCCTCGGCTCTACCCGAACTTCTTTCTGAACTGGTACCTTGCGATAGGCAAGAACTTGATCGATCACAACATCCCACGACAAACTCCCAATAACATCCCCGTTTCCGCCCAATAGCGTCACCATTTCCCGTTCCACATCAACCTGGAGCACTTTGCCTTTGTGGCGAAGGCTTGTCAGTACAGAATACTTCACACGTTCTCCCTTCAGTGGGTCACACGTGTTAAGTATAGCTCGGCGTTTCTACTTGTCGAGGAAGGAGAGGCGTGTCGGATGAGGATAGAGATAACTGAGCCAGCCGGAAAAGGCTTCGAATAGCCTCGGTTTACAATCAGTCTTTCAGCCTTTTCCGGCAACACGCTCGCTTTATTTATCAAACACTTACGCTGTCTTTGCGTCTTGTTCCTGTTCAAAGATACGTATCGGTGGGTTCTTCCCCACAATCGCATCTTCTGTAATCACCACTTCCATGATGTCTTTTTGAGAAGGGGCATCATACATGACATCCAACATCACCTCTTCCAGAATTGCTCGGAGACCTCGAGCCCCTGTCCGTTGAGAGTAGGCTTTTCGTGCAGCAGCACCCAGGGCTCCTTCCGTAAATCGGAGCTTGACCTTCTCGAACGACAGCAACTTCTCATATTGCTTCGTGAGAGCATTGCGTGGTTCGGTCAGGATACGAATAAGAGCTCGCTCATCCAGCTCCTCTAATGTAGCCACGACGGGCAACCGCCCGACAAACTCTGGGATCAGGCCGTACTTCAAGAAATCCTCAGGTTGGACTTTGGCCAGTAGATCACCTAATCGCACGTCACTCTTTCCACGGATTTCAGCGCCGAAACCCATTGACTTTTGATTCAGACGCTGTTCGATGATCTGCTCCAAACCCACGAATGCTCCACCGCAGATGAATAGGATATTGCTCGTATTCACTTGAATAAATTCTTGATGCGGGTGCTTTCTCCCTCCCTGGGGCGGAACGTTCGCAACGGTCCCCTCGATCAGTTTCAGCAACGCCTGCTGAACCCCTTCACCTGATACATCCCGCGTAATAGACGGACTGTCGCTCTTCCGACTGATCTTATCGATTTCATCGATGTACACAATCCCACGTTCGGCCCGTTCCACATCGTAATCAGCAGCCTGCAAGAGTTTCAGAATGATGTTCTCAACGTCTTCCCCTACATAACCGGCTTCAGTTAGGGTTGTGGCATCCGCAAGTGTGAAGGGAACATCGAGAAACTTTGCCAATGTCTGGGCCAACAGGGTTTTCCCCGTTCCGGTTGGGCCCACCATGAGAATATTGCCCTTTTGAAGCTCGATATCATCCACCCCTTTTTCCTTCGAGGAGATACGCTTATAGTGGTTGTGCACGGCGACAGAGAGGATACGTTTGGCACGTTCCTGGCCAATAACATACTGATCAAGGTGATGTTTGATTTCGGCAGGCTTCTTCAGCTTCGAGGAGATTTCTTCTTTGGCTTCTTCCCAATCCTCGGCGATGATGTCATTGCAGAGGTTGACACATTCATCACAGATATAGACCGTCGGCCCGGCAATCAGCTTCCGGACCTCATCACGGCTCTTGCCACAAAAAGAACACCGCAAATGTCGGTCCATCTTTTCCTGCTTAGCCATGTGTCCTCCTGTGTTACTTACCCTTTGCCCCGTCTCCGGACTCACCCACCTTCAGAAACTTGGGTGGCCTTGTAATGACCTCATCAATGAGGCCATAGCGTTTCGCCTCTTCACCTGACATGAAATAATCTCGCTCGGTGTCATGGGCGATCTTTTCTATCGGTTGCCCGGTGTGCTTGGCCATAATCTCGTTGAGACGTTCACGAATCTTTAGAATTTCCCTGGCGTGAATATCGATTTCTGTCGCTTGTCCTTGAAACCCACCTAGGGGTTGATGAATCATCACCCGGGCATTGGGTAGGGCAAACCGCTTTCCTTTTGTTCCAGCGGTAAGTAACAGCGCTCCCATGCTCGCCGCCTGACCGAGGCAAATCGTGTTAATCGGTGGTTTCACGTATTGCATCGTGTCATAGATGCCCAATCCGGCTGTCACACTTCCTCCCGGCGAATTTACATAGAGATTAATGTCCTTTTCAGGATCTTCAGCTTCAAGGAAGAGCAACTGCGCGATTACCAGATTGGCAAACACATCATCAATGGGGGCCCCAAGGAAAATGATACGATCTTTGAGGAGACGAGAATAGATGTCATAGGCGCGTTCACCTCGATTAGTTTGCTCGACTACGATCGGAACCAACATGTCGTTCGCTTCCTTTCCTCAAAGAGTGTCGGCGCGAAACACACAAGAT